>NZ_JBNDHY010000157.1:0-9892 GCF_056755315.1 Monashia sp. HAY1-2A | reverse complement strand
CGGCGCCATCTGGCAGCAGGACGCCCTCGAGCAGAACGCCAGGGAGCTGCTCGCCCTCGGACAGGACCTCTACGCCCGCCTCGCGACCCTCGGAGGTCACGTCACCGGGATGGGGCAGTCGCTGGCCCGCTCCGTCGAGCAGTACAACCGCTTCGTCGGCACGCTCGAGTCACGCGTGCTCGTCACGGCCCGCCGGATGCACGAGCTGCAGCTGGCCACCGAGCGGCCGGCCGAGCTCGTGCCGCTCGAGGCCGCGCCACGCTCGCTGAGCGCCGCCGAGCTGACCGGAAGCACCCCGGACGACGTCGTCGATGCACTCGGTCCGCGCTCGAGCGAGGAGCGGGACGACGCGTTCCTGCGCCGTGAGCGCGACGCGGCGGCCCGACGTCGGGAGGACACCGCCTGACGGCCTCCCCAGGGGCCGATCACCCACGGCCACAGCCACTTTCGAGGTGCGGAGAGGCGAGATGTCCGGTATGGGGCGATAGTGGACACCCGCGCGGGAGGCACGGACAATACGGCGGCATGGAAGCGGGCGCAGCGTGACCGGCACCGGGGGGCCGGACCCAGACCATCAGGCAGCAGGCACGGGCCGCCGCATCGGCCCCTACGAGCAGAGCCTCATCGACTCACGGCACAAGGTCGAGGCCGCCGTCCGCGAGCGCAGGTGGCGTCAGCGCCGCAACCGGGTGCTCGGCGCCGTGCTCGCCCTCGTCCTGGCCGGCGCCGCGGCGGGCGTGTACGCCCTGCTCGTCCGGCGTGACGTCCCGACCAGCCTGCCTGCCATCGCCGCTCGTCCCGTCGCGTGCGCCCACCCGGCGAAGGTCCGCGTCGCAGTCGCCCCGGCCGCCGCGCCCGCCGTCGCCGCCGCGGCCGAGGCCCTGAGCAAGCACCCCGACGGGCCGTGCGCCGCGTACACCTTCGAGCCCGCGGAGCCCTTCGCCGTGGCCGGCTCGCTCGTCGGCGCCGGGCGGCCCGACGCGTGGATCACCGACTCCGACGTCTGGCTCGGGCGGGCCCGCGCGATCTCCGGTGTCACGGCGGCTCCGGGCAGGCCGTTCGCGACGAGCGCCGTCGTCGTCGCGCTGTCCCCTGCCGCCGCCGAGAGGGTCGGTGCCGACCTCTCGTGGGGGGCGGTGCTCGGGGGCGGGACGCCCGTCCGCGTCCCCGACCCCAACCGCTCCACCGTGGGGCGCCTGGCGCTCGGTGCCGCCGCCGCTTCGATGTCGGACGCGGCCCTCGGCACGCTCGTGTCCCGCGCCGCCGAGGACGGCACCGGCTCGGTGTCCCTCGACGGGGTCGACGGTAAGGACCCGGCCGGCGCCGTCGTCACGCAGGCTCAGCTGACGACGTGGAACGCCGCGCACACCGACGCACCGCTCACGCCGGTGGCGCCGAAGGAGGGCGCGGGCCCGGCCGAGTACTCCCTCGTGTCCCTGTCCGACGACGCGGCCAAGAAGCGCCTGGTCAAGGCGCTCGACGACTACCTCCACACGCGGCAGGCGGCACAGGTCCTGCGGGCCGGCGGTTTCCGCACACCGGGTGGCGCGGACCCCGGGACCCCCAGCGGGCTGCGTGGGACGATCACGGTCGGGCCCGTCCCGGCCGAGGCCGCCGTGGCCCGCGCCGCCGCGCTGTGGGACGCGTCGGCCCCCAAGACCCAGGCCCTGCTCGCGGTCGACGTGTCCGGGTCGATGCTCGACCGGACCGAGAGCGGCGCCACGCGCCTGGCCACCGTCCAGCGGGCCACGGTCCGGGCCGCCGCCGCCGTGTCACCGACGACGGTCGCCTCGCTGTGGGTCTACTCGCAGCACATCGGTGACCACGCCGACGACTACCGGCCGCTCGTCGGCTACGGCGGCCTCGGTGAGGGCAGGCGCCTGGCCGCGTTCGACACGTCCGTCGCCGGCCTCGACACCACGGTCGGCGGTGGCCGCGGCCTCTACGACTCGATCGCGGCGGCGTACGCGCAGGCCAAGGGGTACTGGCGTCCGGGGTCCACCAACGCCGTCGTGGTCGTGACCGGTGGCCCGAACGACGACGACTTCGGGCTGAGCCTGCGGCTGCTCCAGAAGCAGCTGGCGGCGCTGCGGGACCCCGCCAAGCCGGTACGGCTCGTCGTGGTCGACATCGGCGGCCGGTCCGACGAGGGGGCGCTCCGGCAGGTCCTGGCCATCACCGGTGGGCAGTACGTCGCGACGAGCTCGCTCGACGACCTCCAGCCCGCCCTGACCTCCGCGCTCGGAGGCTGACACCGACCCTCGGGAGCCGGTGGGCCCCGGCCCGGTCGGCCGTGAGGACGCGTCGCGGAGGCGGGCTCAGTGGAGCGAGCCGGCGTCCTCGAACGCGGCGTCGTGGCGCAGGCTGCCGGCGTCCTCCCCCTTGCGGGCCTTGAGGTCGCGCCGCAGCTCGTTGGGCAGCGCGAAGAGCAGGGACTCCTCCGCCGCGACGACGGCCTCCACCTCGCCGTAGCCCCGCTCGGCGAGCCACGACAGGACGTCGCGCACGAGCACCTCGGGCACGCTCGCGCCCGACGTCACACCGACCGTCGAGACCCCCTCGAGCCACTCCTCCTGGATCTCGTCGGCGTAGTCGACGAGATGACCGGCCCGGGCACCGTGCTCGAGCGCGACCTCGACGAGTCGCACCGAGTTCGAGGAGTTCCGCGAACCGACGACGATCATGAGGTCGGTGTCCCGCGCCATCTGCTTGACGGCCAGCTGCCGGTTCTGGGTGGCGTAGCAGATGTCGTCGGACGGCGGGCTCTGCAGGGCCGGGAACTTCTCCTTGAGGCGCTTGACCGTCTCCATCGTCTCGTCGACCGACAATGTCGTCTGCGAGAGCCACACCACCTTCTCGGGGTCCCGCACGGTGACGTGCTCGACGTCGTCCGGACCGTCGACGAGCGTGATGTGCTCGGGCGCCTCACCGCTCGTCCCGACCACCTCCTCGTGGCCCTCGTGGCCGATGAGGAGGATGTCGAAGTCGTCGCCGGCGAACCGGACGGCCTCGCGGTGCACCTTGGTCACGAGCGGGCACGTGGCGTCGATGGTCTTGAGGCTGCGCGCCCTCGCCTCCTCGTGGACCACGGGGGCCACCCCGTGAGCCGAGAAGACGACGGTGGCACCCTCGGGCACCTCGTCGGTCTCGTCGACGAAGATCGCCCCCCGCTTCTCGAGCGTCGTGACGACGTGCCTGTTGTGCACGATCTGCTTGCGGACGTACACGGGCGGGCCGTACAGCTCGAGAGCCTTCTCGACCGTGACGACGGCTCGGTCGACGCCGGCGCAGTAGCCACGCGGCGCGGCGAGCAGGACCTTCTTCGCGGCATCGGTCATGCGGCCATGCTACGTGCCGGCCGACGCGCCCCCGAAGTCCGCCGGGACCGGGACGTCGGTCGCTGCGCCTATGGTTGCCGTCGTGAGCCTGCCGAACCCGCTGCCGGACAAGGCGGCCGACACCACCGCCGAGCAGCCCTGGCCGGTCCGCGTGCTCAGCCTCAAGATCAGCGACTACGTCGACCGGATGAGCCAGCTGTGGGTCGAGGGGCAGGTCGTGCAGTTCAACCCGCGCGGCGGCACCGCCTACCTGACGCTGCGCGACCCCGACGTCGACATGTCGCTGTCCGTCTCGGTGCCGATGAACGCCGTCAACGCCATGGCCGTGCCGCTGACGCAGGGGGCCCGCGTCGTGCTCCAGGCCAAGCCGACGTTCTGGACCAAGCGCGGCACGCTGCAGCTCGAGGCCCGCCAGATCCGCCCGGTCGGCATCGGCGACCTCCTCGCCCGCGTCGAGATCCTCAAGCGCACCCTCGCCGCCGAGGGCCTGTTCGACACCGACCGCAAGCGCCCCATCCCCTTCCTGCCGCACCGCGTGGGACTCATCACCGGACGCGGCTCGGCGGCCGAACGCGACGTCGTCGAGAACGCCAGGAGGCGGTGGCCCGCCGTGCGGTTCGAGCTTCGCGAGGTGGCCGTGCAGGGGGCCAGCGCCGTGACCGAGGTCGTCGCGGCGCTCCGCGAGCTCGACGCAAACCCCGAGGTCGACGTCATCGTCGTGGCGCGCGGCGGCGGCGCGCTCGAGGAGCTGCTGCCGTTCTCGAACGAGGCCATGGTCCGGGCCGTCGCCGAGGCGCGCACCCCGGTCATCAGCGCCATCGGCCACGAGGTGGACCAGCCCCTGCTCGACCTCGTCGCCGACTGGCGGGCCTCCACTCCCACCGACGCCGGCAAGCGGGTCGTGCCCGACGCCGCGCACGAGCGCGGAACCGTCGAGACCGGCCGCGACCGGCTGCGCCGTGCCCTGCTCCGTCGCGTCGAGCACGAGCGCTCCGGGTTGCGGGCCCTCGTGTCCCGACCGGTCATGGCCGACCCGGTCGCCCAGCTGCGCCCGCGCCGCGCCGAGCTGGCCGCCCTCCGCGAGCGGGCGGCGACGCGCCTCGAGGCCCGCCTGCACCGGGCGTCCGACGAGGCCGAGCACCTGCGCCGGCAGGTCGTCGCGCTCTCACCGCAGTCGACCCTCGAGCGGGGCTACGCCGTCGTGCAGCACCGCGACGGCCGCGTCGTCATGGACCGCGACGACGTCGGCGTCGGCGAGCTGCTGCGCGTGCGCGTCGCCCGAGGCGACTTCGGCGTCCGGCCGGTCAGCGTGAAGAAGGCCGCCGGGAAGAGGGCCACCGCGCAGAAGACGACACCGGCCCCGGACCCCGAGGGCGGCGTCGGGCCGACATCGTAGGGTGGCCGCCATGGCCGACGCGTCCCCGCCCGACAGCACCGACTTCCCCGACATCGCCGGCATGCGGTACGAGGACGCCCGCGAGGAGCTCGTCACCATCGTCGCGCGGCTCGAGGCCGGTCAGGCCCCGCTCGAGGACTCGATGCGCCTGTGGCGCCGCGGCGAGGCCCTCGCCGCCCACTGCGCGACGTGGCTCGACGGCGCCCTGGCCGAGATCGAGCGGGCCGTCCGTGGTGCCGACCCCGCCGGCACGTCGGCTCAGGACGGGCCGCTGCACGCCGACGACGCCGTCTTCGACGACGAGTCCTGACCGCGGCCTCTCGACCCCGCGTGCGACCCGCAGGTCAGGGGGTCGTCGCAGGCGCCACCGGCCGCATCGCGGCGACGAACGCCTTCAGCTCGTCCTCGGACGCGTTGCCCGAGGCGACGATCGTCGGCCTGGTCGGAGCCGTCCCGCGCACGACGTAGGCGACCTGGCCGGCGTCGGAGGCGGTGAACCGCTGGAACGACCGTCCCGACACCTGCACGGTGCCGGCGGCCTCGCCGTCGTCCACCGACCGGCGCAGCCAGCCGTCCGTGGGGTTCACGGCCTGCTTGAGGGCGATGTCGGCTCCGGCCGGCGTCGTCCACACCGTCGTGAAGGTCCGGACCTTCTCGGTCCCGGGGGCGTACGTCGCGACGGTCGGCACCCAGCCGGACCCCAGGCCCTGGGGCAGCTCCACGGCCCAGTGCGTCTGGGCCGCGACCTCGCGCGCCTTGTCGAGCGCGTCCACCGCAGGCCGGTCCACGTGGTCGGTCCGGGGAACGATGGCGACGAGGGCGAGGACGAACAGCCCGATGACGAGCATCGAGCGGAGCATGTTCGGCAGCGTGCCCAGCGAGTACCGGCTGCGCGGCGACGCGAGGGCCTCCGTCTGGGAGTCCGTCTGGGAGTCCGTCTGGGAGTCGGTCTGGGAGTCGGCCTGGGACCGGGCGGACGGAACCGACTGTGCCACGGGCCCGCCCGTCGACGCCGCTGCGACGCCCTCGGGCCCGGTCGACGTGACCGGCTGCTCGGGGTGCCCCGGGGGAGGCGGGGAGGTGGACGGCGAGCTCATGCCTCCATGGTCCCCGACCCGTGGACGGCGTCCAAACGCGGGTCGACCCCCCGATAGGCTGGCGCCGACTCGTTCTGCGCCGACGGAGGACCCGATGAGACACAGCCAGCCGGACCGCAACCTCGCCCTCGAGCTGGTGAGGGTCACCGAGGCCGCCGCCATGGCCGGCGGACGGTGGGTCGGCCGCGGCGAGAAGAACAAGGCCGACGGGGCGGCGGTCGAGGCGATGCGCGCGATGATCTCGACGGTCAGCATGCGTGGGGTCGTCGTCATCGGCGAGGGCGAGAAGGACAACGCGCCGATGCTCTTCAACGGCGAGGAGGTCGGCGACGGCACAGGTCCCGAGGTCGACGTCGCCGTGGACCCCATCGACGGGACGACCCTCACCGCCAAGGGCATGAACAACGCCGTCGCGGTCATGGCCGTCGCCAACCGCGGCGCGATGTACGACCCGTCGGCGGTGTTCTACATGGACAAGCTCGCGACCGGTCCCGACGCCGCCGAGGTCGTCGACATCCGCCTGCCCGTCGCGGAGAACATCCGCCGCATCGCCAAGGCCAAGAAGGAGACGCCGGCCGACGTCACGGTCGTCATGCTCGACCGGCCGCGTCACGACCGCCTCGCCCAGGAGATCCGCGACACCGGCGCCCGTATCCGCTACATCGTCGACGGTGACGTCGCCGGCGCCGTCATGGCGGCCCGACCCGGTACGGGTGTCGACCTGCTCCTCGGCATCGGCGGCACGCCCGAGGGGATCATCGCCGCGTGCGCCATCAAGTGCATCGGCGGTGTCATCCAGGGCCGCCTCTGGCCCAAGGACGACGAGGAGCGCGAGAAGGCGCTCGACGCCGGTCACGACCTCGACCGCGTCCTGTCCACCGACGACCTCGTCGTCGGCGAGTGCTTCTTCGTCGCCACGGGCATCACCGACGGTGAGCTGTTGCGGGGAGTTCGCTACGGCGCCAAGTCCGCCCGCACGAACTCCCTCGTCATGCGCTCGCGCAGCGGCACCATCCGCACCATCGACAGCGAGCACCGCTTCGACCGCCCCGGCTGGTTCGGCAGCGCCGACATGGTCGACGCGTGAGCGAGGACGACGTGACCGATCTGCGCACCCTCGTCGTCGGTGAGGCGCTCGTCGACGCCGTGACGACGCCCGACGGCATGACCTCCGAGCACGTCGGCGGCAGCCCCGCCAACGTCGCGTTCGGCCTGGCAGCACTCGAGCATCCGGTCGACCTCGCGACGTGGATCGGGCGAGACGCCCGTGGTGAGCGCATCGCCGCCCACTGCGCCGAGCGCGGCATCGCCCTGACCGAGGGCTCGTGCGACGCCGCGGCCACCTCCCTGGCCCATGCGACGCTCGACGCGTCGGGCGCCGCCACCTACGTCTTCGAGCTCGAGTGGCACGTCGCACCGGTCCCGCACCTCGACGGCTACGGCCACGTCCACACGGGGAGCATCGCCGCGGTCATCGAGCCCGGTGGCCACGAGGTCCGGGCCGTGCTCGAGGCCGCGCGGGCCACCGGCGCCACGGTGTCCTACGACCCGAACGCGCGGCCGACGCTCATGGGCGCCCCGGGCGACGCGCGTCGCGCCATCGAGGCCTCCATCGCGCTGGCGGACGTCGTCAAGCTCTCCGACGAGGACGTCGCCTGGCTGTGCCCGGGCGAGCCCCTCGACGAGGTGCTGCGCGCGTGGGGCGACCTCGGCCCGGCCGTCGTCGTCGTGACCCGCGGGGGCCAGGGCGCCGTCGTGCGGGTCAGCGCCACGGGCGAGCAGGTGTCGCTGCCGGCCCCGAGCGTCCGCGTGGTCGACACCGTCGGCGCGGGCGACTCGTTCATGGCCGGCCTCGTGTCCGGGCTCCTCGACGCGGGCCTGCTCGGTGGGGCCGCCGCGGCCGCGCGCCTCCGAGCCGCAGGTCTGGCCGAGATCGCCCCGGCGGTCGAGCGGGCCCTGCTCACCGGGGCCCTCACCGTGCAGCGCGCGGGAGCCTTCGCACCGCCGAGATCCGTGCTGCCGTAGGACATTTCGGGCATTCGACAAACGCGGGGCGGTTGGGGCACCATTCTGCGCGAGCCGCCCGGTACCGTTGCTCGGTGGTTCGCCCCGACGCCCCGGCACCGGGGCGTCCTCATGTGAGGAAACCCCGTGTCCCAGCCGACCCCTCCACGTCGCCCCGTCGGTCCCTACGAGCAGAGCCTCATGGAGGGCCGCGCGGCCCGAAAGGCGCTCGAGGCGAAGCTCGCCCGCAACCGTCGCAACCGGCGGGTCGCCGCGGTGCTCGGCTTCGTGCTCGTCGTCGCCGGTGCCGGGGCAAGCGGCTGGACGTGGTGGCAGGGCCGTGACCAGGCGCCCGTCGCCGCGCTGACCGGAGCCCCCGGCAAGTCCTGCCCGGAGCGCACGCCCGTCACGCTCTGGGTCTCCGAGGCGGCGCAGCCGGCGGTTCTCGCCCTCGCCAAGGAGTACCAGGCCGACGCCGACTCCCCCTGCGTCGACTTCGTCGTGCGCGGGAAGACCCCGATCGAGGCGATGATCGGCCTCGGCCAGGGCCAGCCGAACCGGCCGGACGGCTGGATCCCGGACTCCCAGCGCTGGGTCGAGCGGGTCAACGAGTCGGCCAGGATCAACGCCAAGGTCGCCAAGCCCTTCGCCAAGAGCCCGCTCGTCATCGCCATGGACCCCGCGCGCGCCAGGCAGCTCGACGGGCAGCCGACGTGGCTCGAGCTGGTCGGGTCCGACTCCCCCATCCGGATGAGCGACCCCCGGTCCACGACGGCCGGCATGCTGACGCTCGCCTCGGCGCTGCCCCGACTGGGACCCGAGCAGGGACGTGTCGTCATCCCGAAGCTGGCCAAGGGCGCCGCCGCGTCCATCGACGAGCTCTTCTCGGCCTACAACGCCAACCCGCAGGAGGCTGGGGCCTTCCCGGTGGCCGAGGCCGACCTCATCGACCACAACCGGCTCTACCCCGACCACCGGATGGTGTCGGTGACCCCGAGCGAGGGCACGCCCGCCTTCGAGTTCTCCCTCGTCAACGTCGCCACCGACCCGGTCCGGGCCCAGGCCGTCGAGCTGCTCCGCACCTACCTCATGACGCCTGAGGCCGCCACGATCCTGGCCCGCTACGGCATCCGCTCCAGCGCGGTCCCCGTGACGATGCCCACCCCGTCCGGCAGCGTCGGTGACGTCACGGTCGGGCCGACTCCCGACGCGGCCACGGTGGCCGCGGCGACCGACACGTGGCAGTCGGCGACCACCGACTTCTCCATCCTGTCGGTGTTCGACGTCTCCGGGTCGATGAACGACAGGGTCGGCAACAGCACCCGCGTCGCCATCACGCAGGAGGCGGCCGGGATCGCGCTGTCGGCGCTGCCGAAGACGACCAAGCTCGGGCTGTGGATCTTCTCCATCGACAAGGGTGGTCCCGGTCAGGACTGGCGCGAGCTGGCTCCGATCGGCCGTCTCGACGACGACAGCCACCGGGCACAGGTCGCCACCGCCGCCGAGACGCTGTCGAAGAACGTCGGCGGCGGCACGGGCCTCTACGACACCATCTGGGCCTCCTACCAGAAGGCGCAGGCCCAGTACGACCCCGACCGCGTCAACGCCGTCGTCATCCTCACCGACGGCCGCAACGACGACCCGAACGGCATCTCGCTCGAGCAGCTCAAGGCCAACCTGCGCTCGGCGAGCGACCCCGACAAGCCCATCGCCATCACGACGATCGGCATCGGGCCCGACGTCGATGCCACGGCCCTGACCGAGGTGTCGAAGATGACGTACTCGGACTTCTACTCGGCACCGACGCCGGCCGACATGACGACCGTCCTCGCACGCGCGCTCTTCGACCACGACTGCAAGAACGGCCGCTGCGTCTGAGAGCCCGGACCCGACCCATCCGGCGGTGGTGACGCGGCTGCGCCCGGGACCCCTGAGCCTGTCTCTTATACACATCTGACGCTGCCGACGACGGAGAGAGTGTAGATTTCGGTGGTCGTCGTATCATTAAAAAGGGGGGGGGGGGGGGGGGGGGGGGGGGGGGGGGGGGGGGGGGGGGG
>NZ_JBNDHY010000156.1:0-10043 GCF_056755315.1 Monashia sp. HAY1-2A | reverse complement strand
TGTAGCCCTCGGTCTGGAGGATCTCGGCGATGTTCTTCTTGAGCTTCGAGTACGGCATGGAGACCGTGTCGTGGTGCGCCGAGTT
This sequence comes from Monashia sp. HAY1-2A, assembly GCF_056755315.1. Lineage (NCBI taxonomy): Bacteria > Bacillati > Actinomycetota > Actinomycetes > Micrococcales > Intrasporangiaceae > Intrasporangium > Monashia sp. HAY1-2A. The sequence continues at coordinate 9,958 of NZ_JBNDHY010000156.1, read as the reverse complement.
GGCGTTCCGCACACGAGTCAGCATGTCCGCAATCGGGTCAGTCATGGTCATGGTGGGCTCTTTGCCCTTCCTCACCGGGGTTTCGGACACCGGGGCGCCTCGAGGGCGCTCCGGGCCGACCTACGGTGCCAGAGGTGTTGGCTGGTCTTTGGGTGGCTACCGGTGGTTTACCAGGAGCTCTTGGTCACGCCCGGCAGCTCGCCCGCGTGCGCCATCTCGCGAAGGCAGATGCGGCAGAGGCCGAACTTGCGGTACACCGAGTGCGGGCGACCGCACTTCTGGCAACGGGTGTACGCGCGGACCTTGAACTTCGGCTTCCGGTTCGCCTTGTTGATCAGGGCGGTCTTGGCCATGTCAGTTCTCCTTGAAGGGGAAGCCGAGCGCCTTGAGCAGCGCGCGACCCTCGTCGTCGTTGGTCGCCGTGGTGACGACGGTGATGTCCATGCCGCGCACGCGGTCGATGCGGTCCTGGTCGATCTCGTGGAACATCGACTGCTCGGTCAGGCCGAACGTGTAGTTGCCACGACCGTCGAACTGCTTGGGCGACAGGCCGCGGAAGTCGCGGATGCGCGGGAGGGCGATCGTCACGAGACGGTCGAGGAACTCCCACATGCGGTCGCCGCGCAGCGTGGTGTGCGCGCCGATCGGCATGCCCTCGCGGAGCTTGAACTGGGCGATGGACTTGCGGGCCCGCGTCACGACCGGCTTCTGGCCGGTGATGGCGGTGAGGTCACGGACGGCGCCCTCGATGAGCTTGCTGTCGCGCGCGGCGTCACCGACACCCATGTTGACGACGACCTTGACGACGCCGGGAACCTGCATGACGTTCCCGTGGCCGAACTGCTCCTGGAGCGAGCTCTTGATCTCGTCCTGGTACCGCTGCTTGAGGCGCGGCTTGCTGGTGGTCTGCGTCATGTTCAGAGGTCCTTGTCCGACTTCACGGCGACGCGCACGCGGGACGCCTTCTGGCGACCGCCGCGCTCGACCGTCTCGACGCGCGTCTTGACGCGCGTCGGCTTCTTCGTCTCGGGGTCGACGACGGCCACGTTGCTGACGTGGATCGCGGCCTCCGTGTGGGTCAGGCCACCGGTGCGGGTGCCACGGGCGGTGGCGCCGGCCTTGATGTGCTTGGTGACGCGGTTGATGCCCTCGACGAGCACGCGCTGCGTCTCCGGGTAGACCGCGATGACCTTGCCCTGCTTGCCCCGGTCGCCGCCGTTCTTCTGGCTGCGGCCCGAGATGACCTGGACGAGGTCACCCTTCTTGATCTTCATCTTCGCCATGGGTCAGAGCACCTCCGGCGCGAGCGAGATGATCTTCATGAACTTCTTCTCGCGCAGCTCACGGCCGACGGGACCGAAGATGCGGGTACCGCGCGGGTCACCGTCGTTCTTCAGGATGACCGCGGCGTTCTCGTCGAACTTGATGTACGAGCCGTCGGGACGCCGACGCTCCTTGACGGTCCGGACGACGACGGCCTTGACCACGTCGCCCTTCTTGACGTTGCCGCCCGGGATGGCGTCCTTGACGGTGGCGACGATCGTGTCGCCGATGCCGGCGTATCGACGGCCCGAACCACCGAGAACACGGATGCAAAGGAGCTCCTTGGCACCGGTGTTGTCGGCGACGCGCAGTCGCGACTCCTGCTGGATCACTGTCTAACTCCTGTCGTCGTGCTGGTTCTCACCCGGTCACCCGGGTGAGCCTTGCCGAACGGAAATGGGGGGTGGCTTACTTGGCCTTCTCGAGGATCTCGACGACACGCCAGTGCTTCGTCGCGGAGAGCGGACGCGTCTCCATGATGAGCACGCGGTCGCCGACGCCGGCCTCGTTCTTCTCGTCGTGCGCCTTGACCTTCGAGGTGCGACGGATGACCTTGCTGTAGAGGGCGTGCTTGACGCGGTCCTCGACCTCGACGACGACGGTCTTGTCCATCTTGTCGCTCACCACGTAGCCCTGACGGGTCTTGCGGTAGTTGCGCTCGGTGGTCTGACCCGTCGCGTCCGTGGTCACGGTGTCCTTCTCGCTCATGCCTGGTCCTCCTCGGCCGTCTCGGCCTCGGCCGTCTTCTCGGCCTTCTTGGTGGCCTTCTTGGCCTTCTTCTCGGCCTTGTCGTCGGCCTTCGCCGGCTCCGGCTGCTCGACCGGGGCCGAGCCGATGCCGAGCTCGCGCTCACGCATCTCGGTGTAGATCCGGGCGATGTCCTTCTTGACCGCACGCAGACGACCGTGGTTGTCCAGCTGGCCCGTGGCGGACTGGAACCGGAGGTTGAACAGCTCCTCCTTGGCCTTCTTCAGCTCGTCGGCGAGCTTCGTGTCGTCGAGACCACGCAGCTGGTTCGGAGCCAGGTCCTTCGTTCCGACTGCCATCAGTTGTCACCACCCTCACGCTGGACGAAGCGGCACTTCATCGGGAGCTTGTGCATCGCGAGACGCATGGCCTCGCGGGCGACCGGCTCGGCCACGCCCGAGAGCTCGAACATGACGCGACCCGGCTTGACGTTCGCGACCCACCACTCGGGCGAGCCCTTGCCCGAACCCATGCGGGTCTCGGCGGGCTTCTTCGTGAGCGGACGGTCCGGGTAGATGTTGATCCAGACCTTTCCGCCACGCTTGATGTAGCGGGTCATCGCGATACGAGCGGACTCGATCTGACGGTTGGTGACGTACGCCGGCTCGAGGGCCTGGATGCCGTACTCACCGAAGGCGATCTTCGTGCCGCCCTTGGCAGCACCGTGACGATCCGGGTGGTGCTGCTTGCGGTGCTTGACTCGACGGGGAATCAACATGGGTCAGGCCTGCTCATTCTCGGTGCTCGCCGCGGCGGGAGCCTCGGCAGCAGCGGTCTCGTTCACTGCCGGGGCAGCGGCGGTCTCGTTGCGGTCACCACGGCGGGCGCGGTTCGGACGGTCGGAACCGTCACGACGCGGGCCACGCGACGGGCGGGGCGCGGCGGCCTGCTGGGCAGCCAGCTCCTTGGCCGTCAGGTCACCCTTGTAGATCCACACCTTGACGCCGATGCGGCCGAACGTCGTACGGGCCTCGTAGAAGCCGTAGTCGATGTTCGCGCGCAGCGTGTGCAGCGGGACGCGACCCTCGCGGTAGAACTCGGTGCGGCTCATCTCGGCGCCGTTGAGACGGCCCGAGACCTGCACGCGGATGCCCTTGGCGCCGGCGCGCTGGGCGGACTGCATGCCCTTGCGCATCGCGCGGCGGAAGGAGACACGGGCCGAGAGCTGCTCGGCGATGCCCTGGGCGACCAGCTGGGCGTCGGTCTCGGGGTTCTTGACCTCGAGGATGTTCAGCTGGACCTGCTTGCCCGTGAGCTTCTCGAGCTCGCCGCGGATGCGGTCGGCCTCGGCGCCACGACGGCCGATGACGATGCCCGGACGCGCGGTGTGGATGTCGACGCGGACGCGGTCCCGCGTGCGCTCGATCTCCACCTTGGCGATGCCGGCGCGCTCCATGCCCGTGGCCATGAGGCGACGGATGGCGACGTCTTCCTTCACGTAGTCGCGGTAGCGCTGACCCTGCTTCGTGGAGTCGGCGAACCAGCGGCTCTTGTGGTCGGTGGTGATGCCCAGACGGAAGCCGTGGGGGTTGACCTTCTGACCCATCAGCGGGCTCCCTTCTTGTTCTCGGGCTGGGTGACGACGACGGTGATGTGGCTGGTCCGCTTGTTGATGCGGCCGGCGCGGCCCTGGGCGCGCGGACGGAACCGCTTCATCGTCGGGCCCTCGTCGACGAACGCCGCCGTGATGACGAGGTTGCGCTCGTCGAAGGCCACGGACTCCTTGTCGGCCTTGAACCGGGCGTTGGCGATGGCGCTCTCGAGCACCTTCTTGACCGGGTCGGACGCGGACTGCGGGGCGAACGTGAGCACCGTGACGGCGTCGGTGGCGCCCTTGCCGCGGATCAGGTCGACGACGCGGCGGGCCTTCTGCGGGCTGACCCGGACGTGCCGGGCCGAAGCCTTGGCTTCCATGACAACTTCCTTGGATTCGGTGGCCATCAGCGACGACGACCCTTCTTGTCGTCCTTCACGTGACCCTTGAACGTGCGGGTCGGTGCGAACTCGCCGAGCTTGTGGCCGACCATCGACTCGGTGACGAACACCGGCACGTGCTTGCGGCCGTCGTGGACGGCGAAGGTGTGGCCGAGCATGTCGGGGCTGATGACCGAACGACGCGACCAGGTCTTGATGACGTTCTTCGTGCCCGCTTCGTTCTGGGCGTCCACCTTCTTCTGGAGGTGGTCGTCGATGAAGGGGCCCTTCTTGAGGCTACGAGGCATTCTTCAGGCTCCTTGTCAGCGCTTCTTGCCAGTACGACGGCGACGCACGATGAGCTTGTCGCTTTCCTTGTGGCCCTTGCGGGTCCGGCCCTCGGCCTGGCCCCAGGGGCTCACGGGGTGACGTCCACCGGACGTCTTGCCCTCGCCACCACCGTGCGGGTGGTCGACCGGGTTCATGGCGACACCGCGGACGGTCGGGCGCTTGCCCTTCCAGCGCATGCGGCCGGCCTTGCCCCAGTTGATGTTGCTCTGCTCGGCGTTGCCCACCTCGCCGACGGTGGCGCGGCAGCGCACGTCGACGTTGCGGATCTCGCCGGACGGCATGCGCAGCTGGGCGTAGGGGCCGTCCTTGGCGACGAGCTGGACGCGAGCACCGGCGGAGCGGGCGATCTTGGCGCCGCCGCCGGGCTTGAGCTCGATGGCGTGCACGACCGTGCCGACGGGGATGTTGCGCAGCGGCAGGCTGTTGCCGGGCTTGATGTCGGCGGCGGGACCGTTCTCGATCGGGTCGCCCTGCTTGAGGCGGTTCGGCGCCAGGATGTAGCGCTTCTCGCCGTCGGCGTACTGGACGAGCGCGATGCGCGCCGTGCGGTTGGGGTCGTACTCGATGTGCGCGACCTTGGCCGGCACGCCGTCCTTGTCGTGGCGACGGAAGTCGATGACGCGGTAGGCGCGCTTGTGACCGCCACCGATGTGGCGCGTCGTGATGCGACCGGAGTTGTTGCGGCCACCCGTCTTCGAGAGCGGTCGCACGAGCGACTTCTCCGGGGTGCTGCGCGTGATCTCGACGAAGTCGGCGACCGACGAGCCGCGACGGCCCGGCGTGGTCGGCTTGTACTTGCGGATACCCATGTTCGTTAAGTCCTTACGATTCTTCGTCGGTCTCAGGCGCCCGCACCGAAGATGTCGATCGAGCCCTCGCGGAGGGAGACGATCGCACGCTTGGTGTCCTTGCGCTTGCCGATGCCGAAACGGGTGCGACGGCTCTTGCCCTGGCGGTTCAGGGTGTGGACCTTGTCGACCTTGACGTCGAAGATCTGCTCGATGGCGATCTTGATCTCCGTCTTGTTCGCCCTGGGGTCGACGAGGAACGTGTACTTGCCCTCGTCGAGGAGCCCGTAGGACTTCTCGGAGACGACCGGCGCGATGAGGATGTCGCGGGGGTCCTTGGCGTGGATGCTCACTTGGTGGCCTCCTTGTCGGCCTCGGCACCCTTGGTGCTGCCGGCGACGAACGCGTCGAGGGCGGCCTGGGTGAACACGATGTCGTCGGCGCAGAGGACGTCGTAGGTGTTGAGCTGGTCGGCGACCAGGACGTGGACGTTGCTCAGGTTGCGGACCGACTTGAAGGTCACGTCGTCACCGCGCTCGATGACGACGAGCAGGTTCGGACGCTCGGTCAGGCCGGCGAGGAACACCGCGGCGTCCTTGGCCGAGGGGACCTCGCCCGAGACGATGGCGTCGACGACGTGGATGCGGTCGAAGCGGGCCCGGTCGGAGAGGGCACCGCGCAGCGCGGCGGCCTTCATCTTCTTGGGGGTGCGCTGGGCGTAGTCGCGCGGCTGCGGGCCGTGGACCGTGCCACCGCCGGCGAACTGCGGCGCACGCGTCGAGCCCTGGCGGGCGCGGCCGGTGCCCTTCTGGCGGTAGGGCTTGCGGCCACCGCCGCGGACCTCACCGCGCGTCTTCGTCGAGTGCGTGCCCTGACGAGCCGCCGCGAGCTGGGCCACCACGACCTGGTGGATCAGCGGGACGTTCGTCTGCACGTCGAAGATCTCGGCAGGCAGGTTGGGGGTCTTCGTGGCCATGTGGATCATGCACCCTTCGCAGCCGTGCGGATCAGGACGATGCCACCGCGGGGGCCGGGCACGGCACCCTTGATGAGCAGCAGACCCTTCTCGGCGTCAACGGCGTGGATCTGGAGGTTCTGGGTCGTCTGGCGGACACCGCCCATGCGACCGGCCATGCGCATGCCCTTGAAGACACGGCCCGGCGTGGCGCAGCCGCCGATGGAGCCCGGCTTGCGGTGGTTGCGGTGCGCACCGTGCGAGGCCGAGACACCGGCGAAACCGTGGCGCTTCATGACGCCGGCGAAGCCCTTGCCCTTGGTGGTCCCGGTGGCGTCGACGCGCTGGCCGGCCTCGAAGGCCTCGGCCGTGATCTCCTGGCCGAGCTCGTACTCGCCGGCGTCGGCGGTGCGCAGCTCGACGAGGTGACGGCGCGGCGTGACGCCGGCCTTCTCGAAGTGGCCGGTCATCGGCTTGTTGACCTTGCGCGGGTCGATGGCGCCGAAGGCGATCTGGACGGCGTCGTAGCCGTCGGTGTCACCGTTGCGGACCTGCGTCACGACACAGGGGCCGGCCTTGACCACGGTCACGGGGACGAGGCGGTTGTCGGCGTCCCACACCTGGGTCATGCCGAGCTTCTCGCCGAGGACGCCCTTGATGGTCTTCTGCTGAGCAACAGTCGTCATGTGTACCAACCGCCTCAGAGCTTGATCTCGATGTTGACGTCCGCCGGCAGGTCGAGACGCATCAGCGAGTCGACGGCCTTGGGCGTCGGGTCGATGATGTCGATGAGGCGCTTGTGCGTGCGCATCTCGAAGTGCTCGCGGCTGTCCTTGTACTTGTGGGGCGACCGGATGACGACGAAGACGTTCTTCTCCGTCGGCAGCGGGACGGGGCCCACCACGGTCGCGCCGGCGCGCGTCACTGTGTCAACGATCTTCCGGGCCGAGTTGTCGATGACCTCGTGGTCGTACGACTTCAGCCGGATGCGGATCTTCTGTCCCGCCATCTGATGAACGTCTCTCTCTCGCTTCTGACTGCCGGTTCCCTTGGCCTCCGACCCCCGAGGTCGGGCGTGTCGCCCTCTCCACGAAGTGAAAGTGCGCACGGAAGTGCCACTTTCGTCGTGAGTGCCCGGCCGAACCGGGTTGCACTGCGCTTCCCTCGGGCCTCCGAGAGGAGTCCGGGCGAGTCCCCGTCAGGAGGCTCTCGAGGGGCGGCGCCGTCGACATGGGTCAGCGACGCGCGTCAAGCAACCTGGCTAGTGTGCCAGAGCGGCGGGGGCCCTATCAAATCGAGGCGGGCGCCGCGCGCACCGTTCCCGTCGTGGCGCGTCGTGGCGCTTCGTGGCGCTTCGTTGCGCTTCGTTGCGCTTCGTTGCGCTTCGTGGGCCGGGACTGACGCGGCGCGGGCCGGGCGGACCCGTCGCCATCTCGGCGTGACGGGGGGTCAGCCCGCCACCTCGCCGGGGCGCGGACGCTGAGGGTCCTGCGGGTCCTGCGATGTCGGGCGGGCGCACGCGGCGCTGCCGCCCGGCAGCCGGTACCGGTGGTCGGCGACCCATGCGTAGACGCGCGCCGCGAGGGCCGAGACGCCGGGGGCGAGCAGGAGGTAGCCGAGCGGGCGCCAGGCCGGCGCGCCGTGGGTGGCCGCACTCGCGATGGCCCGGTGCCCCGAGCGGATCGAGCCGTCGGCCGTGACGAACTGGGCCGCTGCGTCGCAGTCCTGCGGCGTGAGGCCGACGGCGGCGAGGTCGAGCGCCTGCCAGGGGTGGACGTCGTAGCGACCCCGGCGGTCCACCCAGTGCCGGGCGAACGCCACGCTGCGGGTGCAGAAGCCGCAGTCGGCGTCGTACACCAGCGTCGGCCGGTCCGGCACCCTGAGCTCCACCCGCCCATCCTCGCACGGGCCCACCACGTCCGGTCGAGCGTCGGGGACCGGTGCGGTGCCGGCGCGGTGTCCGGCGTGGTGCCTGGAGGTACCGGTGCGCGCCCGCGGTGGCGTCAGGCGGGGGCGAGGAAGGCGCTCAGCGCGCCCGCGTACATGGCCGGGTCCTCGGCGCCCATGAGCTCGCGCGCACTGTGCATCGACAGCGCGGCGGCACCGAAGTCGACGGTCGTCGCGCCGGTCAGCGCCGACGTGACCGGCCCGACCGTCGAACCGCACGGCAGGTCGCTGCGCGTCACGAACGTCTGCATCGGCACCTCGGCCTGCTCGCACGCGAGCCGGAAGGCCGCCGCCCCCACCGAGTCGGTGGCGTAGCGCAGGTTGGTGTTGACCTTGAGCACCGGTCCGCCGTTGACCCGGATCTGGTGCAGCGGCTCGTGCAGCTCCGCGTAGTTCGGGTGCGTCGCATGACCCATGTCGCCCGAGGCGATGACCGTCGCGGCGAGCGCGCGGAAGTAGTCGTCGCGGCTGCCGCCGGCGGCGAGGACGACGCGCTCGAGGACCGAGGGCAGCAGCGTCGAGACGGCGCCCCGCTCGGACGTGCTGCCGATCTCCTCGTGGTCGAACAGGACGAGGACGGGCACGTGCCCGGGCTCGGTCGCCGTGGCGTCGACCATCGCCCGGACGCCCGCGTAGGAGGTGGCGAGGTTGTCCAGGCGCGGGGCGGCGATGAGGTCGCGGTCGCGGCCGATGCGCGCCGAGGGCTGAACCGGGTGCGTCATGACGTCCCAGGCGAGGACGTCCTCGTGGTCGACGCCGACGTGCGCGGCGAGGTAGGCGGGGAAGTCGCCCGGGGTGTCGCCGACGCCCCAGACGGGTACGAGGTGCTGCTGGCGGTTCAGGGTCAGCGCGTCGTTCTGCGTGCGGTCGAGGTGGATCGCGACCTGCGGCACCCGCAGAACGGGGTCGCTGTCGTGGAAGAGGCGCTGCTCCAGGCCGTCCCGGGTGCGCACGGCGACGCGGCCGGCCAGGCCGAGGTCGCGGTCGAGCCACGAGTTCTGCAGCAGGCCGCCGTACGGCTCGACGGCCAGCATCTGCCACCCGGCCTTGACGTGGTCCGCACGGGGCTTGACGCGCAGGTTCGGGCTGTCGGTGTGCGCTCCGACGACGCGGAACCCGGCGGCCGGACCGACGCCCGAACCGTGGGCACCGATGGTGTCCCAGGCGATGAGCGACCCACCGCGCACGAGCCAGTGGCGCCCCGGCTCGGTCGGGAACGGGTCGGTCTCGGCCACCTCGGTGAACCCGGCCTCGGCGAGGCGACGCGCCGCCTGCTCGCACGCGTGGAACGGCGTCGGTGACGCATCCACGTAGTCGATCAGCCCCTGGGCCTCGGAGTCGGTGTCGAAGGAGTGCGCCATGGTGCCCGACCCTACCGATCCCTCACGGGTCGACCGATGCCGACGGCTGCCGGTCGGGGTGCGGGTAGGGCTCCCCATTGGCCGAGCCGCGACAGTCTGCCTAGGGTTTGGGGCGGGGCGCGGCCCCACACTTCGTCGGACGGGGGAAGGGCGAGACGTGGTCGTGTACAGGAAGGGCGCCGACCCGGACGCGCTGGAGCGCGCCGCGGGGCAGCTGGAGCGGTTCGCCGGCGAGTGCCGGGCCGCGCGCTCAGCGGTCGACCACGCGGTCGGTCGACTCGGAACCGCCTGGGGTGGTGCGGACGTCGAGGGCTTCCGCGGCGACTGGCACGGTGCCGCGCCCAGGATCGACGCCCTCGAGCACGCGCTGACCGGGCTGGGGACGAGGCTGCGCGAGAACGCCGCCCGGCAGCGGGGCGCGAGCGCGCCGGGCACGGGCAGCGGCTCCGGTGCCGTCGGCGGCGTCGGCGGTGGCCCTGGTGGCGCCGGAGTCGGCGGGGCCCCGCACGTCATGTCCGGCCCGGGTGGCGCGCCCGTGCCGCTCGCGGCCGACCCGTCCCCCTCGCCGGGCC
>NZ_JBNDHY010000155.1:0-10148 GCF_056755315.1 Monashia sp. HAY1-2A | reverse complement strand
CCCCCCCCCCCCCCCCCCCCCCCCCCCCCCCCCCCCCCCCCCCCCTCCCCCCCCCACCCCCCCCCCCCCAGATTACTACGCGTCTCGTGGGCTCGGAGATGTGTATAAGAGACAGGCGCAGGAGCGCGGGCGGGTCACGGTCCGGGTCCCAGAGCACGGCGTCGGTCCTGCCGACCAGCTGCCAGCCGCCGGGGGAGTCCTGCGGGTAGACGCCGCTGAACTCACCGGCCAGACCGACGGACCCGGCCGGTACGCGAGGTCGCGGCTCGGACCGCCGCGGCACCCGCAGGCGCGGGTCGCCGCCGACGAGGTAGGCGAAGCCGGGCGCGAAGCCGCCGAAGCCGACCCGCCACGGGGTGCCGGTGTGCGCGCGCACGACCTCCTCGCGGGTCAGGCCCGTCAGCTCGGCCACCTCGTCGAGGTCCGGACCGTCGTAGACGACCGGGAGGTCGACCACGACGGCCGCGTCCGACGCGCCCGCCGCGTCCGACCCGTCCCGGCGCTCGTCCGCGTCGACGTCGAGCGACCCCGCGAGGTCGAGGCAGGCCCGCCGTACCGCGTCCAGACGCGGGGCATCGGCCCGGACGAGCACCGTCCGCGCGGCCGCGACGACCTCCCGCACGCCGTGCCACGGCCCCTTGCCACCCTGGACGAGGATGCGGGCCCGGTCGCGCAGGGCGACCGCCTCGGCGGTCCCGCTCACCTCGACGAGGACGGCGTCCTCGCCCATCGGCAGCACCCGGGCCCGCACGCGTCAGCCCGCGAAGGGGCGGATCTCGACGCCGGCCGCCTCGAGCGCGGCCCGGACGCGGCGCGCCATGACGACCGCCCCGTGGGTGTCGCCGTGGAAGCACACCGACGAGGCCGCGACCTCGATGTCGCGCCCGTCGACCGCGGTGACGACGCCTTCGAGCACGAGCCTCAGCACCCGTTCGGCGACCGCCTCCGGGTCGTGCAGGACGGCGCCCGGCTCGGTCCGCTGGAGCAGACGGCCGTCGGGGGTGTACGCGCGGTCGGCGAAGGCCTCGGTGACGACGGGCAGCCCCGCCTCGGCGGCGAGGTCGAGCAGGACGCTGCCGGGCAGGCCGAGCAGCGGCAGGGTGGGGTCGTACGCCGCGACCGCCTCGACGACGGCCGCCGCCTGGGCCTCGTGGTGCACGACGGCGTTGTAGAGCGCCCCGTGGGGCTTGACGTAGGCGACACGCGTGCCGGCGACGCGGGCCATCGCCTCGAGCGCACCGAGCTGGTACAGCACGTCGGCGGCGAGGTCCTCGGGCGCGACGTCGAGGAACCGGCGCCCGAACCCGGCGAGGTCGCGGTACCCGACCTGCGCGCCGACCACGACGCCACGCTGCACGGCCTGGCGGCACGTCGTGCGGAGCGTCAGCGGGTCGCCGGCATGGAACCCACAGGCGACGTTGGCGCTCGTGACGACGTCGAGCACGGCGGGGTCGTCGCCGAGGGTCCACGCGCCGAACGACTCCCCGACGTCGGCGTTGAGGTCGATCCGCATGCCACCGATCCTGCCCGATCCGGCACGGTTCGTGGACCGCTCGCGGGGATCCGCCCGCACCGCGGCGAACGGGGTGCGGGTGCTCCCCTCCCCTCCTGGGGAGCACCCGCCCGTCCACGGTCGAGGCCCCGTCGGCGCCCGACCGCGCGGTGAGCCCGGGCGCAGTCCCCCAGCGCCACGGGCTCACACCGGGAGGGACGCCGCACCTGCGGGACCATGTCGCGAAACACCGTGAACGGCCCGAATCGGTCGCGGCCTCTGGTCAAGGTCGGCGAACCGCGACATGATCCGGTCCCTCGGGCGTCTTCCCACCTGGGCCCTCGGACGAGCGGCGGCCCCGGAGACGCGGGACAGGGAGCGGCGCAGGACGTGGCAGGACCTCAGGAGGAGCACCGCGAGGAGCCGACCGACGCCGTGCTCGTCGACCGGGTCCGGGCCGGTGACGACGCCGCGTACGAGGCACTGTGGCGCCGGCACGTCGACGCGGCCCGGCAGCTCGCCGGCCGCGTCGCGGGCCCGAGCGACGCCGACGACCTCGCCAGCGAGGCCTTCACCCGGACCCTCCGGGCCATCCGGTCCGGCGGTGGGCCCGACGCCGCGTTCCGGCCCTACCTGCTGAGCACCGTGCGTCGCCTCGCCATCGACCTCGGCCGCCGCTACCGGGCGCGCGTCGTCCTGAGCGGGGAGGAGCAGAACCTCGACGCCCCGGACGAGCCCTCCGCCGAGGAGCTGGCCGTCGGCGCCGCCGACCGTGACGCCGTCTGGGCCGCATGGCAGTCACTCCCGGGCGAGGCCCGCGACCTGTTGTGGCGCCTCGTCGTGCACGAGCAGCGCCCGGCCGAGCTCGCGCCCGTGCTCGGCACGACCGCGAACGGCGTCGCCAGCCGGGGCAAACGGGCCCGCGAGCGCCTGCGCCAGGCCTACCTCGGTGAGCTCCTGGTGCGGGCCCCCGAGGGCGAGTGCCGCGCCGTGCGACGCCTGCTCGGCGGGTACGTCCGCGACGGGCTGTCGGCCCGCGACCGTGCCCGGGTCGATGACCACCTCGACACGTGCGAGCGCTGCCGGGCGGCGGTCGTCGGGCTCGTCGACGTCAACGAGACGATCCGTTCGGGCGTCGGTCCGCTCCTGCTGCCGGGCGTCTTCGGCGCCGGTGTCGTCGGTGCGACCGGTCGAGGCGCCGCCGGTTCGGGAACCGGGGCCGCCGGGGCCGCCGGGGCCGCCGGGGGCGCCGCCTCCGGCGCCGCCGGGGCTGGGACTCTCGCCGCCCAGCACGGGGTCGAGGGCCGGGCGGCGGCCGCGCCGTCGGCGTCCGGCGCGTCGGAGGCCTCGGGCGCCCGACGCGTCGACCTGCCCCTCGCCCTCGTCGGTGGCGCGGCAGCGGTGGTCGTGGCAGCCCTCCTGACCGTGCTCGGGCTGCTCGGACGCGGCACGCCGCCGGCCCCGGTGGCCGCAGGGGTCCGGCCGCCGGCGTCGGCCTCACCCGCGGACGTCGACTCGGCCACGCGGGCGTTCCCCGGCATCGTCCTCGGCGTTCCCGGCCCCCGGGCCGGGCGCACGGCGGCCGCGGCAGCCGTCGAGACCATCAGCGAGGCCGAGCTGCTGGTGGGCTCGCGGGGAGCCGTCGTCGACGCGTCGAGGCTCGCCCTCGCGACGCGGCCGGCACGCCAGCCGCCGGGCACGACGACCGGCCCGACGATCCCGACGTCTCCGCCGACGACGCGTCCGGGACCGGGGACCCCGTCGACGACCCCGGCGACGACCCCGGCGACGGCCCCGCCACCCACGACCGTGGTCGCCGGCGTGACCGTGGTGCTGACGTTCGAGCCGAGCGCCGATCGCGGGTACCGGGCCTCGATCGTCGCGCCCACCGGCTGGCTGGTCACCTCCGTGCGCGACCTCCACGGTGGGCGTCCGTTCGAGCACGTGTCCAGCCCGGTGAGCACCTTCGACCACACCCTGCGTCCGGGACTGCTCGTCGTGGAGGTGACGCCCCAGCCAGGTGCCGCGCCCGCGACACTGCTCGTCTCGTTCACCGACCGCAACGGCGTTCTCCTGCCGGGCTCGGGCACCTACCGACTGCCCTGAGAGCCGACGGCAGCGGACGAGAACGGGCGGCGGTCAGCGCAGCGCGTCGTAGAAGCGGGGAAGCCGGCGGCGGTAGCCGTCGAGCAGCTGCCACGCCACGGTGACGGAGTCGACGAGCGGGTGCAGCGCGAACGCCTCGACGGCGAGCCGCGCCGACCCCTCGCGAGCGGCCCGCACGACGAGCTCGTCGACGGCCTTGACCTGCTGGGCCAGGCCGAGCGCCGACCCGGCCAGCGGCGTCACGGGCAGCGGCCGCGGGCCGGACGCGTCGACGGCGCAGGGCACCTCGACGACGGCGTCCTCGGGCAGGCCGGGCAGCGTCGTGCCGTTGCGGACGTTGAGGATGAGCCGGGCCGGCTCGTCGCGGGCGATCGCCGCCATGAGCGCGAGGGCCACGCCCTCGTAGCCGCCGCCCTCGACGTCGGACTCGTCGCGCTCGTCGCCGTCCTCGGTGCGGGTCTCCTGCATGTACGTGGCGTTGCGCTCGCGTCGAACGGCATCCCAGACGGCGAACGGGTCCACCGACTCGCTTGCCGCCGTGTAGAACTGCGCCTGCTGACGGACGAGGTACTCGCCGCGCGTCTCGGTCGCGGCCGTGATCTGCGCGACGGCGTCGCGGGTGAAGTAGTAGTACCAGAGGTACTCGTTGGGCAGGGCCCCGAGCGTCTGGAGCCAGTCGACGCCGAAGAGGTGGCCCTCCTCGATGCCGCCGAGGCGCGCCGGGTCGGCGAGGAGGTCGGGCAGCACGTCACGCCCGTCGACGCGCAGGCCGGCGAGCCAGCCGAGGTGGTTGAGGCCGGCGTAGTCGATCTCGACGTCGTCGAGCCGGTGCCCGAGCGCCCCCGCGGCACGCTTGGCGAGGCCGAGCGGGGAGTCGCAGATGCCGACGACGCGCTCGCCGAGCACCTGCTGCATGGCCTGGGTGACCAGGCCGGCGGGGTTGGTGAAGTTGATGACCCAGGCGTCCGGCGCGAGGCGGGCCACGCGCTGGGCGACGTCGACGGCGACCGGCACGGTCCGCAGCCCGTAGCCGACGCCGCCCGGACCGGTGGTCTCCTGGCCGAGCAGCCCGAGGTCGAGGGCGATGCGCTCGTCGGCGGTGCGCCCCTCGAGCCCGCCGACCCGGATCGCCGAGAACACGAAGTCGGCGCCGTCGAGCGCGGCGTCGAGGTCGGTGGTCGCCCGGACGGTCGGCGCGGGCGCGCCCTCGGACGCGCCGGACCCGCCGGACGCAGCGGTGACGCCCGCGCGGCCCCGCGCCTGGGCGTCGAGGACGCGGCGCACGACGTCGAGGCGCGAGGCGTCGGTGTCGTGCAGGACGACCTCGGTGACGCGTCGGGACGCGTCGGCCGTGCGGTCGCCGAGGAGCGCGCCGTGGACGAGCGGGACGCGGAAGCCCCCGCCACCGAGCACGACCAGCCTCATCGCGTCCTCACCGAACCGACGCTAACAGGGTCGCCGTGGATGGCAGCATGGTTCCGATGCCGACGAGCTCCGCCTTCGACCCGCTCGCCGCCCGGCGCGCCGCCACCGGGCCGGACGTCGACGTCTTCGTCTGGGGGACGGTCTTCCTCGACATGATCTTCGCCGGCCTGCCGACGGCGCCCGCGCCGGGCACCGAGGTGTGGGCCGAGGGGCTCGCGTCGTGTCCCGGCGGCATCGCCAACCTCGCGGTCGCGACCCGTCGGCTCGGCCTGCGCACGTCGCTGGCCGCCGCCTTCAGCGACGACGACTACGGCGACTTCTGCTGGCGCACCCTCGAGGAGCAGGAGGGCATCGACCTGTCGCGCAGCCGGCGGTTCGCCGACTGGCACAGCCCGGTCACGGTGTCGATGTCGATGGACCGCGACCGCAGCATGGTCTCGCACGGCCACCCCTCGCCCGTGCCCGCGAGCGAGCTCATCGGCACCCCGCCGCGGACGCGCGCCGTCATGGTCGACCTCGCCGAGGACGAGGCGTTCGGCGCGGCGAGCACGTGGGTCGACCGGGCCCGCGCCGACGGCGCGCTCGTGTTCGCCGACGTCGGCTGGGACTCCAAGGAGCGCTGGTCGCCCGAGGTGCTCGAGCGGCTGGGCCGGTGCGACGTCTTCATGCCCAACGCGGTCGAGGCGATGGCCTACACCGGCACCCGGTCGACCGTCGAGGCCCTCTACGCGCTCGCCGACCGCGTGCAGGTCGCGGTGGTCACCGACGGGGCCAACGGGGCCGTCGGCATCGACCAGCGCACCGGCGAGGAGGCGCGCGTGCCGTCGCTGCGCGTCGAGGAGGTGGACCCGACCGGCGCCGGCGACGTCTTCGGCGCGGCCCTGCTCGTCGGGACGCTCGCGGAGTGGCCGCTCGAGCAGCGGATGCTGTTCGCGACGCTGTGCGCGGGCCTCGCGCTGCAGCAGTACGGCGGCTCGCTCGCGGCCCCGGGCTGGGGCGACCTCGCCGACTGGTGGACCGCCCTGGCCGCCGACGCGACCGACGACGCGTACCACCGGTCGCTGCGGCGCCGGTACGGCTTCCTCGACGACATCGTGCCGCGGGTGCCGACGATGGCCTGCCGCCGGGCGACCGCGACGATCGCCCGCCGCGCCGACGTCCACGACCTCGACTGACGCCGGCCCCCGTTCCCCGTCCGTGCACCGGTTCCACGCCGGTGCATCGGTGCATTCTCCGGAAGCGGTGAACCCTCGACGCAGGAGTGCACGCTTCCCGCAGGGGTGCAGCTCGCAACGCACATCGCTGGAGGATGCGCGCCCCTCTGGGGGACGGCGGACCGTCGACGCCAGGGCGCAGCGGTGACAGGGTGTGCCCATGGAGAAGTCGTCGCTGACCGCCCTCGCCCGGGAGCTGCTCGAACGCGCCGCCCAGGCCTCCAACGGCCGCAGCGCCGACACGGTCTACGGCGGCCACGAGCACGTGCTGCGCCAGACCGTCATCGCCCTGACGGCCGGGCAGTCGCTGGCCGAACACGAGAACCCCGGCGAGGCCACGGTGCACGTCCTGCGCGGACGCGTGCGCCTCAGCACCGACGGAGCCGCGTGGGAGGGGGCGCCCGGTGACCTGCTCGTCGTTCCGGACGCGCGGCACTCGCTCGAGGCGCTCGAGGACTCCGCGGTGCTCCTGACCGTGGCCAAGGTCGGCTGAGGCCGACGGCCCCCGAGGTCAGTCCAGGCAGAACTCGTTGCCCTCGACGTCCTGCATGACCTGGCACGACTCGTTGAAGCCGTCCGCGACGAGCAGCTGCACCCGCGAGGCCCCGAGGGCCTCGAGCCGCACCGCCTCGGCCTCGAGCGCGTCGAGGCGCTCCTGCCCGACGAGACCGGTGCCCACGCGCACGTCGAGGTGCACGCGGTTCTTGACGACCTTGCCCTCGGGGACCTTCTGGAAGAACAGCCGCGGGCCCACGCCCGTGGGGTCCTGGACGGCGAACGCCGACCCCTGCTGCTCGGGCGGCAGCGACCGGTCGAACGCGTCCCACGAGTCGAACCCCGGTGGCGGGTCGGGCACGACGTAGCCGAGCACCTCGCACCAGAACCGGCCCACGCGCTCGGGGTCCGCGCAGTCGAAGGTCACCTGCACCTGCCTCACCGATGCCATGGCCCCACCCTAGGGCGGCGGTCGGTCTCTCGCTCTGCGCGCGAGCGCCTCAGGCGTGGCTGCCGCGGTGCGCCGGGGAGTGCATCACCTCGCCGCGCTGGCGCACGAGCAGGGCGGCACCGACGACGATGCACACGATCTCGGCGATGGCGGCCGCCCAGACCGACCCGCCGCGCCACTCCGTGTGGACCCCGAGCAGGCCGACCGTCGAGGCGATCGTGAACGCGCCGAGCGTCGCCGCCCCGAAGCCGAGCGTGAGGAAGGCCGCGAGCCAGTGCCGCCACCACACGAGCAGCCCGGCGATGACGATGCCGGCCACGACGTTGACGAGGAACATCGGCCCGACGGTCTGGTCGCGCACACCGTTGAACCACAGGTAGAGGTGCACGGCGGCGGAGACGAGCAGCGCCACGGCACCCACGAGTCGCAGGGTCATGCTGACCCTCCCTTCTGCGTCGCAGCCGGCCGTCGGCTCGGCCCGCTGTTCGGTGGTCATAGGTGAGGACGTCCCGTGCCGCGGGTCGGTTCAGTCGCGGGTCCGGTCCCTTGGGGCGGTCAGCGGAACGAGGTGAGGACGCGGTCGCGCACCACGCTCATCGGCCAGACCGGCGCGCTGTCCGCGGGGCGCAGGCCGTCCTGCCAGCCCCACGCGGCCACGCGGTCGATGACGCCCCGGTCGCGGGTCAGCAGCGCGACGGGGACGTCGTGGGACGCGTCGTCACCCGAGACGACGCTGGCCGGCTGGTGGTCGCCGAGGACGAGGACGACCAGGTTGTCGTCACGGGTGTTGGTCAGCCACGACACGACGCTGTCGAGGGAGTAGGCGACGCTCTGGGCGTACGCGTCGCGGACCCCGGCGTCCGTGCGCCACACCACCTCCCGCGGCGTGGCCTGCCCGACCTGTGCGGCGAGGACCGAGCCGTCGCCGAGCGTCGACCACTCGACGAGCCGCGGCAGCGGAGCCCACGGGATGTGGCTCGTCACGAGGTCGACCTCGGCGAGGACCGGCCGCCGCGGCGACGACGCGAGCTCGAGGCGGTCGAAGGCCGACAGCGTGTACTGGTCCGGCATCGGCGCGTAGCCGAACCCGGGGCCGCGGTAGCCGAGCGTCCGGGCGTCGTAGACGCGGTCGTAGCCGTAGAAGTCGCGCCCCTCGGGCCAGTCGTGCCGGTTCGCGGGGATGACGTCGACGGTGCGCCACCCCGCCCGGGAGAAGACGCGGCTCAGGGTGAGGCGGTTCGTCGTCACGAGCTGGTCGTAGCGGGGCTGGCTGTCGACCCACAGCCCGGACTGGATGCTCGAGTGGGCCAGCCAGCTGAAACCCCCGAACGTCGGTGACGTCAGCCACGCGGTGCGCATCGAGTAGCCCTGCGTGGCAAGGGTCTTCGTGCCGGACACCAGCGCCTGCTCGACGAGGGGGGCGTCGAGCGCGACCTTGCCGTAGCTCTCGACGAAGACGACGACGACATCCTTGCCGTGAAGGGCACGGAGCATGGTGGACGGGGCGGCGCCGGCCAGCGGGTCGGTGCGGATGTCGGTCGCGAAGGCGGCGCGGTCGCGCAGGTCGTGGACGGCCTTGCGGGCCTGCTCGTCGGCGAGCGCCGCCGAGCTCGACGCCGCGACCGGCAGCCCGGGGGCGAGTGCCGCGCCGGACACGGCGGCCACGACCCAGACCCCGGTCAGGGTCACGAGGACGCGGCGCGCGGCGGTGCGGTGCCCGTCGGCGATGCGGGCGACCCGGCGCAGCGCCAACGGCACGGTGAGGAGCACCCCGACGAGCAGCAGCCCGGTCCCGACCGTGGCCAGCGTCGCGACGACGGGGCCGGACGCGTCCTGCACGAGCTCGACGCCCGACGACGCGTAGCGCCAGTCGCTGAGGAGGTTGAAGGGGCGGTAGAAGAAGACGTCGCGGAAGACGAGGTCGAGGGCCCGGACGAGCAGGAGCACCGCGAGGAGCACCCCGACCGGCGGGAGGATCCAACGGCGGACCCACCGCCCCGTCCGGCGGGGCACGGCGAGCACGAGGGCCCCGAGCACCAGTCCCTCGACCGGCACGCGCAGCAGGGCCCACGGGCTCACGTGGACCAGCGACGGCGGGGCGGTCAGGGCGACCCAGACGACGAGGACCGAGACGAGCGTCAGCGCAGCGCGGGCGACTCGCGCGACGCGTCCACCGGCGCCGAGGCGAAAGCGTCGGCGACGCTGCGGCACGTCTTCTCTCATCGGGTCGTCCGCGGTGGCAGGGGGATCCGCGGGTCGGCTGCCCCGACGAACGTCAGAGGCGACTCGGGGACGACCGGGCGGCTGACGGGCGCCTCGGTGCGCCGACGCCAGAGCGTGCTCGCCTCCGTGCCGAACGACACGGCGAGCGCGGCCAGGCCCACGCCGACGACGGCGGCGGCGACCGCCTCCGGAAGCAGCCCCGAGGCCGCAGCGGTGAGTCCGACGCCCTGCTGGGCGGCGACGGCCTTGCGCCACCGGCGGGCCGGCACGCCGCCGCGCAGCCACGGCGCCAGCCGCTGGGCCACGAGCAGCAGGTAGCGCGCCGCCCCGACGGCGAGCACCCACCAGCCGAGGCCGCGCGCGACGTGCACGGCGAGGACGAGGATGAGGAACGCGTCGGCCTCCATGTCGAACCGCGCGCCGAACGTGCTGACGGTGCCGGTCCGGCGGGCGACGCGTCCGTCGAGGGCGTCGAGGAGGAGCGCGAGCGAGGCCAGCCCCACGAGGGTCGCGAGGGCCAGCGGGCCGCTGCCTGCTGCCTCACCCGCGGTGGCCGCGTCGGCGACGAGGGCGGCGACGGCGCAGATCAGCACCGCGCGGGCCAGGGTGACGCGGTCCGCGGGCCCGGGCGTCCGTCGTCCGGTCCGCGTGAGCCCGTCGGCCACGAGGACGAACAGCCCGGTGGCACAGGCGATCCCGACCCACGTGCCCGCCGCGCCCAGACCCAGGACGGCCCTCAGGA
>NZ_JBNDHY010000154.1:0-10100 GCF_056755315.1 Monashia sp. HAY1-2A | reverse complement strand
TCCGTCGTCGGCAGCGTCAGAGGTGTATAGGAGACAGCCCCGACACACTGGTTCGAGGTGTTCCCCGACTCCCGGGAGTCGAGGCACCCCTGGACCGGGAGGACGAAGACGCATGACCCAGACGCACGACGTCATCAACCCCGCCACCGAGCAGGTGGTGCGCTCGGTCGAGCTCGCCTCCCTCGAGGAGGCCGACGCCGCCATCGTCCGCGCCGCGGACGCGTTCCCCGCGTGGCGGGACGTCGCGCCCGGGGACCGGGCGCTGCTCCTGCGCCGGTTCTCCGACCTCGTCGGCGAGCACCAGGAGGAGCTGGCCCTCCTCGAGGTGCAGAACGCGGGGCACACGATCGGCAACGCCCGGTGGGAGGCGGGGAACGTCCGCGACGTGCTGGCCTACTACGCGGGCGCCCCGGAGCGGAACCTCGGCCAGCAGATCCCCGTCGCCGGTGGCCTCGACGTGACCTTCCGCGAGCCCCTCGGGGTCGTCGGCGTCATCGTGCCGTGGAACTTCCCGATGCCGATCGCCGGCTGGGGCTTCGCGCCGGCGCTCGCGGCCGGCAACACCGTCGTGCTCAAGCCCGCCGAGCTGACCCCGCTGACGGCCATGCGCCTCGGCGAGCTCGCCCTCGAGGCGGGGCTGCCCGAAGGCGTGTTCACCGTCGTCCCGGGCCAGGGCTCGGTCGTGGGCGAGCGGTTCGTCACGCACCCGGCCGTGCGCAAGGTGTGCTTCACCGGCTCCACCGAGGTCGGGCAGCAGATCATGCGCGGAGCCGCCGACCAGCTCAAGCGGGTCACCCTCGAGCTCGGCGGCAAGAGCGCCAACGTCGTGTTCGACGACGCCGACCTCGAGCTCGCCGCGGCCCGCGCCCCCTACGGCGTGTTCGACAACGCCGGTCAGGACTGCTGCGCCCGTAGTCGGATCCTCGTGCAGCGCAACGTCTTCGACCGGTTCATGGAGCACTTCGAGACGGCGGTACGCGGTGTCGTGGTCACCGACCCCACCGACGAGGCCTCGGAGATGGGGCCGCTCATCAGCGCCGACCAGCACGCTCGGGTCCGTTCGTACGTCGAGGACGCGCCCGACCGCGTCGACGTCGCCTTCCGCGGTGCGGCCCCCGGCGGCTCGGGCTACTGGTACGCGCCCACGGTGGTCCTGCCCGGCTCGACGTCCGACCGGGTCTGGCAGGAGGAGGTGTTCGGGCCGGTCGTGGCCGTCATGCCCTTCGACGACGAGGCCGACGCCGTCGCCAAGGCCAACGACACCGCGTACGGGCTCTCCGGTTCGATCTGGACCCGTGACGTCGGGCGGGCCCTGCGCGTCGCCCGTGGCATCGAGGCCGGCAACCTGTCGGTCAACTCCCACAGCAGCGTCCGCTACTGGACGCCGTTCGGGGGCTTCAAGCGCAGCGGGATCGGGCGCGAGCTCGGCCCGGACGCGCTCGACGCGTTCACCGAGGTCAAGAACGTCTTCATCTCCACCGACTGAGTGCACGACCGACACCCCCCGGACAGCAAGGAAAGAGGAGTCATGGCAGGCAGGCTCGACGGCAAGGTCGCAGTCATCACGGGCGGGTGCTCCGGCATCGGCCTGGCCACCGCGCGGCGGTTCGCCGAGGAAGGGGCGAAGGTCGTCATCGGCGACCTCGACGCCGTCAACGGCCCGCGCGTCGCCGAGGAGGTGGACGGCACGTTCGTCAAGGTCGACGTCGTGAGCAAGGAGGAGGTCGACGCGCTCTTCGCCACCGCCAAGGAGACCTACGGATCGGTCGACATCGCCTTCAACAACGCCGGCATCTCCCCGCCCGAGGACGACTCCATCCTCGACACCGACCTCGACGCGTGGCGCAGGGTCCAGGAGGTCAACCTGACGTCGGTCTACCTCTGCTGCAAGGCCGCCCTGCCCTACATGCTCGAGCAGAAGAAGGGCTCGATCATCAACACGGCCTCGTTCGTGGCCGTCATGGGCGCGGCGACGTCGCAGATCTCCTACAGCGCGAGCAAGGGTGGCGTGCTCTCGATGAGCCGCGAGCTCGGCGTCCAGTTCGCCCGCGAGGGCGTCCGCGTCAACGCGCTGTGCCCGGGTCCGGTCAACACGCCGTTGCTGCAGGAGCTCTTCGCCAAGGACGAGGAGCGGGCCGCGCGCCGTCTCGTGCACGTGCCGATGGGCCGGTTCGGCGAGCCGGAGGAGATGGCCAACGCCGTGCTCTTCCTCGCCTCCGACGAGTCGAGCTTCATCACGGCCTCCACCTTCCTCGTCGACGGCGGCATCTCCGGTGCCTACGTCACGCCCCTCTGACACCGTGTCTCGCGTCGAGGAGGGGCCGTGTCGGACACCGTGACCCGCCCGGTCATCGGGATCACGTCGTACGTCGAGCCGGCGTCGCGCGGCGACTGGGTCGACGTCCCGTCGGCCCTCCTGCCGCACAGCTACGTGCGCAAGGTCGAGGAGGCCGGCGGCATCGCCCTCGTCATCCCGCCGCGGCCCGACGGCTCCGAGGACCTGATGCGTGCGGTGCTCGGCCGGCTCGACGGGCTCGTCATCGCGGGTGGGGCCGACGTCGCGCCGGAGCTGTACGACGCGACACGGCATCCGACCGTCCAGGCCTCGCGCCCGGACCGTGACGCCACGGAGGTGGCGCTCGCCCGGGCCACGGCGGCCCTCGACGTGCCGGTGCTCGGCATCTGCCGGGGCATGCAGGTCATGGCCGTGGCCGCGGGCGGCCGGCTCGAGCAGCACACTCCCGAGCGCGTCGGGCACGAGGGGCACTCGCCGGCGCCCGCCACGTACGGCAGCCACCCGGTGCGCACGGTGGCGGGCACCCGCCTGTCCGCCGTGCTCGGCCCGTCGGTCGACGTCCCGAGCTACCACCACCAGTCGGTGCTGACGCACCCCGGGTACGTCGCGGCGGCGTGGGCCGACGACGGCACGCTCGAGGCGATGGAGGACCCGGCCGTCAGCTTCCGGCTGGCCGTCCAGTGGCACCCCGAGGAGGGTGAGGACGCCCGGCTCTTCGACGCGCTCGTCGACGCGGCGCGCGCCAGGGTGCGGGGCCGGTCGGCCCGCACCTGAGCACGACGGGCCGCGCGAGGGCGCTGCGGCACGAGATGTCGGTCCCAGCATCCGGACCGGGTGTTTCGGCGATGTTTCCGCGCCCCTACATTGACGAGCGTGAAGCCGCACCTCGTGCACACCAGCACGCTCATTATCGACTAGCGCGACGAGAGACCCTCGTCGCGCAGACCTCCCGCACCCCGGGGGGTCTTTTTGTTTCCCGAACCACCGTGAGGGAGACCGCGGCCCAGGCCACACCCGGCACGGGCGGCACCGGCCCCAGGCCCGATGACGAGCACCGAGGACGACCGCACACGGAGCCATCCCCGAGATCGAGGACAATGAAGGCCATGGAAGCGCTGCACGTCTACGACACCACCCTGCGCGACGGCGCCCAGCAGGAGGGTCTCAACCTGTCGGTGTCGGACAAGCTGGCCATCGCCGGGCTGCTCGACGACCTCGGGGTCGACTTCATCGAGGGTGGCTGGCCGGGGGCTAACCCGAAGGACACGGAGTTCTTCGAGCGCGCCAAGGGCGAGCTGCGACTGCGCCACGCGACGCTCGCGGCCTTCGGGGCGACCCGAC
Organism: Monashia sp. HAY1-2A; assembly: GCF_056755315.1. Taxonomy (NCBI): domain Bacteria; kingdom Bacillati; phylum Actinomycetota; class Actinomycetes; order Micrococcales; family Intrasporangiaceae; genus Intrasporangium; species Monashia sp. HAY1-2A. The sequence continues at coordinate 6,463 of NZ_JBNDHY010000154.1, read as the reverse complement.
GGGCTGGGGGCGTCGCGGCGCAGGACCCCCTCGTGCAGGCCCTCGTCGACTCCGGCGCAGCAGTCGTGTGCCTCGTCGCGAAGTCACACACCGGCCACGTCGAGCGGGCCCTGAAGACGACGCTCGAGGAGAACCTCGCGATGGTCCGTGACACCGTCTCGCACCTCGCCCGGCAGGGCCGGCGCGTGTTCGTCGACTGCGAGCACTTCTTCGACGGCTGGCTTCTCGACCGCGACTACGCGCTGTCCGTCGTTCGCACGGCGCACGAGGCGGGCGCCGAGGTCGTCGTCCTCTGCGACACCAACGGCGGCATGCTGCCGCACCAGGTCGAGGAGGTCGTCGCCGACGTCATCGCCTCGACGGGTGCCCGCATCGGCGCCCACTGCCACAACGACACCGGCTGTGCCGCCGCCAACTCCGTCGCCGCCGTGCGGGCCGGGGCGACGCACGTGCAGGGCACCGTCAACGGCTACGGCGAGCGCACCGGCAACGCCGACCTCGTCACCGTCGCCGCCAACCTCCAGTTCAAGCTCGGCCTCGAGGCCATGGCGCCCGAGGCGTTCCGGCGGGCCATGCACATCGCCCACGCCATCAGCGAGGTGACGAACGTGCCGGCGTACAGCCGCCAGCCCTACGTGGGCGCGAGCGCCTTCGCGCACAAGGCCGGCCTGCACGCCAGCGCGCTCAAGGTCGACCCCGACCTCTACCAGCACATGGACCCCGAGCTGGTCGGCAACGGCATGCGCACGCTCGTGTCGGACATGGCGGGCCGGGCCAGCATCGAGCTCAAGGCCCGCGAGGCCGGGCTCGACCTGTCCGGGCGGCCCGACGTCGTCGCGGCGGTGCTCGCCGAGGTCAAGGACCTCGAGCTGCGCGGCTGGACGTTCGACGCGGCCGACGCCACCGTCGAGCTGATGATCCGCGAGGCCCTCGAGCCGGGCTGCACGCACTACTTCGAGGTCGAGTCGTGGCGCGTCATCACCGACTCCTCGGGCACCGGCGACGCCACCTCCGAGGCCACCGTCAAGCTGCGCGCCGACGGCTCGCGCCTCATCGCGACCGGCGAGGGCAACGGCCCGGTCAACGCCCTCGACCACGCCCTGCGCGACGCGCTGTCCCGCGCCTACCCCGAGATCGAGAAGCTCGAGCTCATCGACTTCAAGGTGCGCATCCTCGACGCGTCGCACGGCACCGACGCCGTGACCCGCGTGCTCATCGAGACCTCCGACGGTGAGACGTCGTGGGACACCATCGGCGTCGCGGGCTCGATCCTCGCCGCATCGTGGCGCGCACTCACCGACGGCATCGTCCGCGGCCTGATCCGGCAGGACGTGCCCAGGCGCTGACGGGGCCCGCGCCGCAGGAGCGGTGCCCGTGGGGTCGCCGCCGCGCCGGCGGTGGGCGCCGTCAGGTCGTCCCGCGCAGCAGGGTGAGCAGTCCGGGGAGCCAGGAGCCGGACCTCGCCCGGAAGGTGTCGGGGGCGAGCGTCGCTGCCCCGGCGGGGACGGCGCCGAGCAGGCCCTCGGGGAGGCCGGCGAGGTGCTCGCGGTTCGTGACCTCGACGACGTCGGGGTCCTCGGGCCAGGCGCCGATGACGACGCCCAGCTGACGGATACGCCTGTGCCCCAGCGCCTCCCGAGTCAGCATGGTGTGGTTGAGCGTGCCGAGAGAGCTGCGGACGACGAGCACCACGCCGACGTCCGGCAGGCCGCGCGCGAGGTCCGCGAGGGTCTCGCCCGCGTCGGTGAGCTCGACGAGCAGGCCGCCCGCGCCCTCGACGAGCACGTGGTCGTGCCCGGCTGACAGGCGACGCACCGCGTCGACGTGGTCGGCGAACGCCGGCAGGGCCGCCCCCTCGAGCGCGGCCGCGGCCCGGGGCGCCATCGGCGCAGGCAGCCGGACCCCCTCGAAGCCCGGAACGCCGGACAGGCGCTCGACCTCCGCGACGTCGCCCGACTCACCGGGTGCGACGCCGGTCTGCGTCGGCTTGAAGACCGTGACGCGTCGGCCGGCGCCAGCCAGCACGGCCGCCACGGCTGCGGTCGCGACGGTCTTGCCCACCTCGGTGTCGGTGCCGGTCACGACGATGACCGCCGGCAGCGTCACGGCTGCCCCGCCGGGGCGGTCGGTACCGCGTGCACGGCGGCGACGACGGCGACGAGCTCGGCGGCCTCGGCCACGGTGTCGGCGGGCAGGTCGGCGCGGGCGGTGACCCGCAGCCGCGAGACGCCGTCGGGCACGCTCGGCGGACGGAAGCAGCCGACGAGGATGCCCTGGGCCCGAAGCTCGAGGGCAGCCGCGACCGCGGCGTCGGGCGAGGGCATCGCCAGGGACTGCACCGCGCCGGCGGCCGGCGTGATGCCGCAGCGGGCCGCGATCGTGCGGGCGTTCTCGCGCACCCGCGCCGCGAGCCCCGGCTCGTCGGTGACGATCTCCGCGGCGGCGAGCGCGGCCGGGGCCAGGCCGGTGTCGAAGATGAAGGGCCGCGCGGTGTTGACCAGGTGCTCCCGCAGGGCGACCGGGCCGAGCACCGCACCGCCCTGGGAGCCGAGCGCCTTGGACAGGGTCAGCGTCACGACGAGGTGGTCGGCCCCGGCCATCCCGAGCGCCGCGACGAGGCCGCGCCCCCCGCCCGCGACGCCGATGCCATGGGCCTCGTCGACGACGAGGAGGGCGTCGTGGCGGCGGCACACGGCATGCAGGTCGGGCAGGGCAGCGGCGTCGCCCAGTACCGAGTACACCGACTCCACCGCGACGACGACGCGCCGGCCGGCGCGCTCGTCCAGTCGGGCATCGAGGTCGGCGGGGTCGTTGTGCGCGAAGGTCGTGTAGGGGACGCGGGCCATGCGGGCGGCATCGTGCAGCGACGCGTGGGCGTGGGCGTCGAGCAGGATCTCGGCGCCGCGTCCGGACAGCGCGGTCAGGGCGCCGAGGTTGGCGGCGTACCCGGTCGAGAAGACGAGGGCGCTCCGCTGCCCGGTGAGGCGGCAGAGCGCACCCTCCAGCTCGCGGTGCACCGGCAGGGTGCCGGTGACGAGCCGGCTGGCGGTGGCCGACGCGCCGTACCGGTCGATGGCCTCGTGGGCGGCGGCCACCACGCGGTCGTCCCGCGAGAGGCCGAGGTAGTCGTTGGAGGCGAGGTCGAGCGGCTCGGGCTCGGCAGGGTGCCGCCCGCCGACGCGAAGCACGGGGTCGAACCGGACCGTCCCGCGCTCCTCGCGCCCGCGTGCGCGCTCGTGCAGCCACGCGTCCCAGGCGCTCATCCGTGCACCTGCGCGACGGCGCCGACGACGGCCCGCGTGATGGTGTCGACGTCCTCGTCCGAGCACACGTAGGGAGGCATCGTGTAGACGAGATCGCGGAACGGGCGCACCCAGGCCCCACGCTCGAGCGCGGCACGGGTCACCGCGGGCACGTCGACCGGCTCGTCGAGCTGGACGACGCCGACCGCCCCGAGCGTGCGCACGTCGCGGACCGAGGCCAGGCCCGACGCCGGGTCCAGCCCCTCGGCCAGGCGACGCTCGATGCGCGGTACGGCGCGGTGCCACGTGTCCTCGACGAGGTCGAGGGAGGCGGCGGCCACGGCGCACGCCAGGGGGTTGGCCATGAAGGTCGGTCCGTGCAGCAGGGCCCGGAACTGCGACCGGGTGATCGTGGCGCCGACCGCTTCGGTCATGAGGACGGCCGCGAGGGTGAGGTAACCGCCGGTGAGGGCCTTGCCGACGCAGACGACGTCCGGTGCGACACCCGCCCACTCCGAGGCGAACAGCCGCCCGGTGCGGCCGAACCCGGTCGCGATCTCGTCGGCGACGAGCAGCAGGTCGTGCTCGTCGGCCACCTCGCGCAGGATGCGCAGGCACCGTGGGTCGTACACGTGCATGCCCCCGGCTCCCTGCAGGACCGGCTCGACGACGACGGCAGCCAGCTCGTCGGCGTGGCGCCGGCCCAGGTCGCGCAGCCGTGCCGCCCAGGCCTCGAGGGCGGCCGAATCGGTCTGCCACGCGTCGGCGACCGGGTCGTGGCGGGCCGCAGGTGGGCGCTGGGCGAAGACGTGCCGGGCGAGGACGCCGGGAAAGGCCGAGTGCATGCCGTCGACGGGGTCGCAGACGCTCATCGCCGCGAACGTGTCGCCGTGGTAGCCGCCGCGGACGGTGAGGAACCGCTGTCGGCCCGGCCGGCCCGACCCGGCCTGGTACTGCAGTGACAGCTTGAGGGCCACCTCGACCGACACCGAGCCGGAATCGGCGAAGAACACGTGCGCCATCGGGCCCGGCGCCAGGGCGGTCAGCCGCTCGGCCAGCGTCACCGCCGGCTCGTGGGTCAGGCCGCCGAACATGACATGGCTGAACCGGTCCACCTGTGCGTGCGCCGCCGCGTCGAGGGCGGGGTGGCGGTACCCGTGCACCGCGCACCACCACGACGCCATGCCGTCGACGGCCTCGAACCGGGTGCCGTCGGGCGCGGTGAGGTCGAGCCGCACGCCGTGGGCTGCGGTCACGGCGTAGGGCGGGGCCCCGTCGAGAGGCGCGTACGGATGCCAGACGAGCCCCCGGTCGCGCCCGACGACGCTCGTGTCCGCCGAGCTGGGCCCGTGTGCGAGCACGTCGGCGGCCTCACGCATTGGGGCTGGCGGCCGTGCCGGCGCCGCGACGCCGCTTGGCCGGGTCGTGTGACGGCGTGGTTGCCGGGCCCGGAGCGCCCTGCCCCGCAGCGGGTTCCGCACCGAGGACGACGAAGCCGTTGTCGCGGATCAGCTCCAGGTCTGCCTCGGCCGCCTGTCCCTCCGAGGTGAGGTAGTCGCCGAGGAAGATGGAGTTCGCGACGTGCAGGGCGAGGGCCTGGAGGGAGCGCAGGTGCATCTCGCGACCACCCGCGACGCGGACCTCGCGGTCGGGGCACACGAAACGGGCGGCGGCGAGGATGCGGACGCAGCGGGCCGGCGTCAGCTCCCACGTTCCCTCGAGCGGGGTCCCGTCGAAGGGCATGAGGAAGTTGACGGGGATCGAGTCCGAGCCGAGGTCGCGCAGCGCGAGCAGCGCCTCGACGAGCTGCTCGTCGGACTCGCCGAGCCCGGCGATGAGTCCCGAGCACGCCGACAGGCCCGCGGCCTGGGCCCGGCCGACGGTCTCGACGCGGTCGGCGTAGGTGTGGCTCGTGACGATGGAGTCGTGGTGTGACTCGGCCGTGTTGATGTTGTGGTTGTAGGCGTCGACGCCGGCGGCGCGCAGGCGCTCGGCCTGACCGTCCCTGAGCAGGCCGAGGCAGGCGCACACCTCGACGTCGGGGTGCTCGGCCTTGAGGGCCCCGACCATGCCGGCGACGCGGTCGACGTCGCGGTCGGTCGGGCCGCGCCCGCTGCTGACCATGCAGACGCGCGTCGCGCCGCCCCGGAGGCCGGCGCGGGCCTGCTCGATCGCCTCGTCGCTCTTCAGCCACGTGTAGCGCAGGATGTCGGCCGTCGAGCCGAGTCGCTGCGAGCAGTAGTGGCAGTCCTCGGGGCACAGCCCGGACTTGAGGTTGACGAGGTAGTTGACCTTCACCGTGTTGCCGAAGTGCTTGCGGCGCAGGCGGGCCGCGGCCGCGACGACGTCGAGGAGCTCCTCGTCGCTCGACCGCAGGACGTCGAGGGCGTCCTCGGCGGTGGCCGGGGCGCCGGACAGGACGGCGTCGGCCAGGTCGTCGAATCGGCGGGTCATGCGGGCTCCTTGCGCTCGGCACTGAACGGTGTTCAACTTGAACGGCGTTCAGTATGCCGAGTCGCTACGCTCGGGTGTCAACGCGGTGGACGCGCGACCCAGGTCACGCGGCGCGTCCGTCGGTGAGCAGCAGGGGAGGGGGCGGACGTGGCGCTGAGCCGGGACCAGGTCGTGTCGACCGCCGTCGACATCCTGCGGCGGTACGGCCTGGCCGACCTCACGATGCGGCGCCTCGCGCGCGAGCTCGACGTGCAGCCCGGTGCCCTGTACTGGCACGTCGCGAACAAGCAGGAGCTGCTCGTCGAGGTCGCGGGGCGGCTGCTCACGGCCATCCCCGAGCCCGACCCGCAGCGACCGCCGCAGGAGGCGCTCGCCGCGCACGCGCACGCCCTGCGCGAGGCGGTGCGGCACGTGCCCGACGGTGCCGACGTCGTGGCGCTGGCGCACGCGGTCGACCCGCGATCGCTGCGTCCCGTCGAGGACCTCGTGCGGCTCGTCGGCCGCGCGGGGGTGTCACGCCGCGACCGCGAGGCCGTCGCCGAGGTCGTGCTGCACCACGTCCTCGGGTCGGTGACCACCGAGCACAACCAGCGCATCGCCCTCGACCTCGACCCCGACTTCCGGGCACGCGACGCCGCGGCCGTCGCCAAGGCCTTCGAGGTCGGCCTCGAGGTCGTCCTCGCCGGCCTGCGCCACGGCTGACCGGTGCTGGTGCCGGACGGCCCAGGCCCTGTCTCTTATACACATCTGCCGCTGCCGACGACGGA
>NZ_JBNDHY010000153.1:0-10217 GCF_056755315.1 Monashia sp. HAY1-2A | reverse complement strand
GGGCCTGCACCGCGACCTGCGCGGCGAGCGCCTCACGGCCACCCGCTTCATCCAGGGCCACGCCGTCGACCGCTGGGTCACCGTCCTCGACCACCTCGGCCTCTGCACCGGTCCACGCCAGGACGCCTTCGCCGTGGACCGCGGGGTCGAGCGGCGCTTCGGCCCGGACGTCCTGCCGCTCGCGGACCTGCTGCCCGGCTACGAGCGCAACGCCGATGCGGCCGAGACGCTGCTCGACCTGCTCGAGCGGCACGTCGACCTGGACCCGTCGATCGTGACGGCGGTCCGCGGCCTCGTCGCCCAGGTGCGCGCCGACCGGGCGGGCGCCGCCCGGTCGGGCACAGCGCGGGGTCAGAGCTCGAGCGCGTAGACGAGCAGGTGCACGTCGCCGATCGGGTTCCAGTCGCGCTCCGGCACGCGGACGAACCCGAACCGTTCGTACATCCGGTGCGCGGCGTGCATCACCGGCTGGGTCGACAGCACGACCCGACGCCTCCCGAGAGCCCGCGAGCGGTCGATGCACTCGCGCACGAGGGCGGTGCCGACGCCTCGGCCGCGGCCCTCCGGGGCCACCGCCAGCATCCGGAACTCCGCCTCGTCGGGCCCGGCGATGTCGGCGTACCGGCCCTGGGACCCGACGAAGGTCACCCCTCCGAGGACGGTGCCGCCGGGGTCGACGGCGACGAGCACCTCGGCGTGCTCGGCGCGCGAGGCGACGTCCCGCAGCAGCTCGAGGTACGGGTCCTCGGCGCCGAAGTCGAGCAGGCCGTCGTCGAGGTAGGCCGCGGCGGTGAGGTCACCGAGCCGGGCGAAGTCCTCGGACCGGGCCGCACGCAGCGTGAAGGACATGTCCGGAGTATGCGTCGTGCGACGGACGCGCCGCACCCGGGTCTCGCGCGCCGGCCGCCGTCGAGCGGGTGCTCGGTGGCGTCAGGAGTGCGCGGTTCCCCGAGAGGGGCGCCGTGCACGGCGCACTCGTGGGGCAAGGGCGCACTCCTGCGGGGGACGCGCCTCGCTGGGACCGCCGGGCACGGACCGCCGCACGGGGACCGCCAGGTGGGGTCGCGTCAGGCGGCGAGTCGCCAGGCGAGGACGCCGAAGAGCACGCCGAGCGAGTTGGTGGCCCAGTGCATGCCGACGCTGGCCAGGACGCTGCCGCTGCGGCGGCGCAGCTCGCCGGCGACGACGCCGCCGAAGGCCGTGAAGAGGACCGTGCCGACGACCACCGCCGCCTTGGCCCAGGGCCCGAAGGCCGCGAACGCCTCGCCGACGGCGGCGTTGCCGGTGGCCGAGGCGGCAGCCGGCAGCACGTGCCAGAGCCCGAAGAGCATCGAGGAGCCGAGGAGCACCTGCCACATCCGCGCGTGCCGCGACAGCATGCCCCAGAGCACCGACCGGAAGGCGACCTCCTCGAGCAGCACCGTGCCGAGCGGGATCATGACGAACGCCGTGAGCAGGGCCGACGCCGGCGGCAGGTGGTAGCGCGCGTCGAGGAAGGCGGTGCGGGTCGAGGGCAGGAGCACCCCGACGAGGTACACGAGGCCGACGACGCCGATCACGCCGAGGCCCCAGCGGAGGCCGCGGGCGTGCGTGCGGCGGGCGAGGCCGAGCTGGTGCCAGGTCAGACCCTGCCAGCGGGCGAACGCGATGAGCGCGACGGCACCGACCGGGCCGAGCCACATGGTGTCCCAGCCGAGCAGGTGGTTGGCGAGGTTGACGCCGACGAGGGCGAAGACGACGCTCACCGTGGCCGCGAGGCGGACGCGTCGACCCCGGGCGATGAGGCGCAGGCGGCGGGCGCGGACCCACTCGTGCGTCTCGTGGTGGCGGTGCCGTTCGCGCGCCGGCTGGCTGCCGCCCGAACGGGGCAGCGCGACGGCGCCGGCGCTCGGTGCGTCGACGGCGTGCAGGTGCGCGGTCGGGCTGGTCATCCCGTCGAGGATGACATGCCTTCCTGTACGCCGCACGGCCGTCTCGCCAGGGAGGTGGCCCGTGTCACACGACGCCGGCGTCGCGCGCCGCCCCGTCAGCCCCGCCGCGTCTCGGAGGCCCGGAGCGGGGCGCCCGCCGGGCTGAACGACACGAGCGGCAGCTGCTCGACGAGACGACGCCGCGCCGCCGGCGAGCCGTCGTAGCGCCACCCGGCGAGCGAGGAGAGGTACGGACGCAGGACCGGGCGCAGGAGGGTGTGGCGACGCTCGTACCCGGCGAGCACGTCCGCCGCCTCGTCGACGCCGAGCACCCGGACCGCCGCCGGCCGGGGACCGTGGGCGAACTCGACGCGCGCCGAACCCGCGGCGCTGACGTTGCGGAACCAGTCGGCGCGGCGGCCGTACCCGGCCATGGCGACGGCCTCCCCGGTGGACGGGTCGTACTGCAGCGCCTCGACGACCGCCGTGTACGTGCGCCCGGTGCGCCGCCCGACGTGCTCGACCCTGAGGAAGCGGTGGCCGAGGACCCACCCGAGCCCGTGGTCGTAGAGCGCGTTGGGCGCCGCGTAGACGGTCCGGAGCCAGCGCGGGAGGGGCGTGGCCACCGCGGTCTCAGCGCCGGCGCAGGATCAGCCCGCGCACGTACTCGGCCTGCCCGAGGTGCTTGGCGGCGTCGTCGAGGACCGACACGATCCGCACCCCCACGGTGACGGGAGGGTCCCAGCGAGGGTCGATGACCTCGGCGTAGCGGTCGGCGTCGAGCCCGTCGAGCAGCTGGAGGGTGCGCTCGTGGACGGCGCCCTGGTAGGCCGCGAAGAGGCCGGGGTCGGCGACGGTGAACCGCCCGACGTCGGCGCTGCTCATGCTCCAGCCGTGGGTCTCGGGTGGGTAGGGCAGGCCGAAGCGGTCCATCCAGCCGTCGCCGAGCCAGGCCGAGTCGGTGCCGGCGACGTGGGCCACCTGGTCGTCCTGCTGGCGCGCGAGGTGCCACACGAGCCAGGCGACGTGGTTGGCGTCGGCGTCGGGACGCCAGAGCAGCTCGTCGACGGAGAGCCCGTCGACGACGGCGGGGACGCCCTCCTCGATGCGGCCGAAGCCGTCGACGAGGAGGTCGTGCGCGGTCTTCGTCGTGTCGTCTGCCATCACCCCAGCATGCACCCGGGCACCGACACCGGGGCCGGGACGGCGCGCCCGTCCCCGGTGTCGCGACGCACGGGACGAACCCGGACCTTTCGCTCGGGATGTATCTGGCTCGGGGACTGCGCCTCTGACCCGTCGATGCCCGTCCCGCACGACCCCGCGGGGCGGGCACCCGACACCACATCGAGGAGCCACACCATGACCATCGACATCACCACCCCAGCCGCGGACGTCGCGCGAGCCACGAGCCTCGCCGAGCTGCGCCCGGGTGCGGTCCAGCTTCCCGTCCACCTGCCGGGCGACGCCGGCTACGACGCGGCCCGGCTGCCCTGGAACGTCGCCGTCGACCAGCGTCCGGCCGCGGTCGTCGTCCCGCGCACCGTCGCCGACGTGCAGACCGCCGTCCGTGCGGCCGCAGCCGACGGCCTCCGCGTCGCGGCCCAGAGCACCGGCCACAACGCCGGCCCGCTCGTCGCGCACGGCCTCGAGGACGTCGTCCTCGTGAAGATGCACGAGATGCGCGCCGTCACCGTCGACGCCGTGCGACGCGTCGCACGCGTCGAAGGCGGCGCCATCTGGGTCGACGCCACCGAGCCGGCCGCCGACCACGGGCTCGCCGCCCTGCACGGGAGCTCGCCCGACGTCGGCATCGCCGGGTACACGCTCGGCGGCGGGATCGGCTGGTACGCACGCAAGCTCGGCCTGGCATCGAACAGCGTGACGGCGGTCGAGCTCGTCACCGCAGACGGCGAGCACGTGCGCGCCGACGCGTCGGAGAACCGCGAGTTGTTCTGGGCGCTGCGTGGTGGCGGCGGGAACTTCGGCGTCGTCACGGCGATCGAGTTCCGCCTCCACCCGATCGAGACGGCGTACGCGGGCATGCTGGTGTGGGACGTGCGGCACGCCGACCGCGTCGTGCGCCGGTGGGCCGACTGGGCTTCCGATGCGCCCGACTGCGTCTCGACGTCGCTGCGGCTGCTCAACCTGCCGCCGCTGCCGACGATCCCCGAGCCGCTGCGGGGCCGGTCGCTCGTCGTCGTCGACGGCGCCGTCGTCGGCTGCGACGCGGATGCACGCTCGGTCCTGTCGCTGCTGCGGGGCCTCGGCCCGGAGATCGACACCTTCGACCGCGTGCCGGCTCGTGCGCTGCCCCGCCTCCACATGGACCCGGAGGGCCCGACGCCGGCTGTGTCCGGCTCGACGATGCTCGGTACCCTCACCGACGCGGCGGTCGACACGCTGCTCGAGCAGTCCGGTCCCGACTCGGGCACGTCGCTGCTGTCCACCGAGCTTCGGCAGCTCGGAGGGGCGCTGGCCCGGCCGGTCGAGGGCGGCGGCGCGCTGTCGAGCCTCGACGCGGACCATGCGCTGTTCGCCGTCGGCATCGCTGCGACACCGGAGCTCGCGGCCCGGGGCCGGACCGACGCGGACCGCCTCGTCACGGCGATGCGCCCGTTCGAGTCCGGGCGGACGTACCTCAACTTCGCCGAGGAGCCGACCGACGCCCGGTCGGCGTTCGACGAGCTGACCTGGTTGCAGCTCAAGGGGATCCGGTCGGCGTTCGACCCGGAGAACCGGTTCGTGGCGAACCACCGGGTGCCGCGCCTCTTCGAGGACGGACGCGTCACCGACTGACGCCCCCCGTGGCCGAGAAGACGCCGGCCCCGGATGCTCGAGGTCTCGGGCGTCCGGGGTCGGCCTAGTCTCGGGGCATGCCCTACGACGTCGAGCGCGTCCGCGCGCACTTCCCGGCCCTGCGCGAGGGCGCCGCCCACTTCGACGGCCCGGGTGGCTCCCAGACGCCGGACGTCGTGGCCCAGGCGGTCGCCGCCACGATGACCTCGGCGATCTCCAACCGCGGCGTCGTGACCGCGGCCGAGCGGCGGGCCGACGCGGTGGTGCTCGCCGCGCGGGCGGCGGTCGCCGACCTGCTCGGCGCCGACCCCTCCGGCATCGTCTTCGGTCGCAGCGCCACCGAGCTGACGTTCCACCTGGCGCGGACCCTGTCGGCGTCGTGGGGGCCGGGCGACGAGGTCGTCGTCTCCCGCCTCGACCACGACGCGAACGTCCGCCCATGGGTCCTGGCCGCGCAGTCCCGCGGTGCGACGGTCCGCTGGGTCGAATTCGACCCGGCCACCGGCGAGCTGGACGTGTCGGACGTCGCTGCCGTCGTCGGCGACCGGACCCGGCTCGTGGCCGTCACCGCCGCGTCGAACCTCATCGGCACGCGCCCCGACGTGCCGGCGGTCGCCGAGGTCGCGCACGAGGTCGGGGCCCTGCTCTGGGTCGACGGCGTGCACGCGACGGCGCACGTGGCCACCGACGTGCCGGCCAGCGGCGCGGACTTCTGGGTGTGCTCGCCGTACAAGTTCCTCGGGCCGCACCTCGGCGCGCTCGCAGCCCGACCCGAGCTGCTCGAGACGCTGCGCCCCGCCAAGCTCGTCCCGTCCACCGACACCGTGCCGGAGCGCTTCGAGCTCGGCACGCTGCCGTACGAGCTCCTCGCCGGCACGACGGCCGCGGTCGACTTCCTCGCGACGCTCGACGGTGCGGCCACGGTGACGGCGTCGAGCGGGCGGACGCGTCGTGAGGCGGTCGTCGCGTCGTTCGCCGCCCTCGAGGCGCACGAGGACGCCCTGCTCGCGGTGCTCGAGCAGCGGCTGCGGGCGGTGCCCGGGCTCACGATGTGGAGCAACGCGAAGCGTCGGACGCCGACCCTGCTGTTCACGCTCGAGGGTCATGACCCGCAGGATGTCCGGTTCGCCCTCGCCCAGCGCGGTGTCAACGCGCCCGCCGGCCACTTCTACGCGTGGGAGTGCAGCCACCACCTCGGCCTCGGCGCGGTCGGGGGCGTGCGCGCGGGGCTTGCGCCGTACACGAACGCCGACGACATCGAGCGCCTCGCGCGCGGCGTCGAGGAGGTCGCGTCGTCGGACGCGCGATGACACGCCGCAGCGGGACCGGGACACCCCGGGCGCTCAGCATTGCTCCACGAGGTGAGCCAGCCGGCGCATCAGGCAGGGTGGCTCGTCAGGCGGAGCAATGCTGAGCGCCGCGGGGGTCACCCGTGGCCGCCCGCCCGGCCACGCGACGCGCGGACGGAGCGAGGACGTCGGCGACCCCGGGGCGTGGGCGCGGGCGCGGGATGCCGGCCGGCCCGGCATCGGCATCGGCATCGGCGTCGGCGTCGGCTAGGTTCTCGTGTCCGTGGACCTCCTCGATGCCGTCCGGGACCGCGTCGTGCCGACGGCCGCTGACATCGCGATCGGCAGACGAGCATCCTCGTCGTGCTCGGCATCGCGCTCCTGCTCGTGGCGGTCGCACCACTGTGGCGGGTCGTCCGACTCGTGGTCACCCTGGTCCACGAGCTCGGCCACGCGGTCGTCGGTGTCCTCGTCGGCCGCCGCTTCACCGGGTTCGTCCTGCGCGGGGACATGTCCGGCCATGCCGTGACGCGGGGGCCGGCGCGCGGGCCCGGTCGCGCCGCGTCGACGTGGGCCGGCTACCCGGCACCTGCACTCGTCGGCGCACTCATGGTCTGGGCCGCCGGCCGCGGCTGGTCGGCGCCCCTCGTCACCACCGGCCTGGCCGTGCTCCTGTTCGCGCTGCTCCGCGTGCGCTCGGCGCTGACCGTCGTCGTCATGGTCGTCGTGATCGCCGGGTCGGCGGGGCTGTGGTGGTGGCGGGACGACACCCTCCAACCGCGCGTGCTCGTCGGGCTCGGCGTCGTGCTGCTCGTCGGAGCGTGGCGCCACCTGCTCGCGGTCCTCGCGGACCGCTCGACGGCCAGCGACCCGGCCGTCCTGGCCCAGCTGACCCACGTGCCGCGCGTCCTGTGGAACCTCACCTTCGTGGCCGGGTGCGCCCTCGCGACCTGGGTGGTCGTCGTCGAGCTGTGGACGGCGCTCGCCTGAGGCGTCAGTTGAGGTTCGGTGGCGGTGCCGACGGGTTGGCCACGGCCCCGAGCGTCGCCGCGAACTCCTTCTCGCGACGCACGAGCTCGAGCCCGAGACGCAGCCGCGACTCGGTGTCCACGCACTCGAGCAGGCGCTGGCGGTCGCCGACGTCGAGGCTCACGGTCTGCGGCACGGCGTAGGACAGCAGCCGGTCGTCGCCCGGCATGTCGAGGTCCTTCGCGCCGACCGTCGTCGCGAAGGAGAGCAGCTCGGCGCGCAGCCGGGCCCCGAGCTCGGCCACCGCGACGGCATCGCCCTCGACCTCCTCGAGCCACGTCACCTCGCCCGTCGCGTACGGAGTCCCGGCCGAGGGGTCCACAGCGTCGAGGCGGAACCGCTGCGTGCCCTCGGACACGACGAAGAACCGCTCGTTCTCGAGCGCCGCCGCCTGGGTCAGCAGGGCGCCGCACCCCACCGGGTGCAGGGACACCACGCCGTCGTCGCCGACCTCGTAGCCCTCGCGGATCGCGACGACGCCGAAGACCGGCGAGCGCTGCTGTTGCGCGGCGAGCAGGTCACGCAGCAGCGCGACGTAGCGCGGCTCGAAGATCTGCAGGGGTAGACGCGCTCCGGGTAGGAGCACGGTCCCGAGCGGGAACAGCGGCAGGGTCGCCATCACCCCAGCGTAGGTTCCGGGGCCCGGACGCGTCAGTCCTGCGCGACCACCGGAGTCGGCATCGCCTGCGTGGGCTCGGGCTCCTGGTCCACGACCTGACCCGTGATCGCCTGGGCCAGCCCGAGCGCCAGCCCGACGACCTCGTGGTCGCCGAGGCCGAGGCGGAAGGCGAACGCTGCCGCGTTCGGGGGGCGCAGCTCCGGGTCCTTCTGGAGGCAGTCGGCGATGAGGTCGCGCAGGTCCTGCGGCACCGAGTCGGGCAGTGGCGGCGGCGGCTCGTTGACGTGCGACAGGGCCGTCGCGATCGGGGTGCCCCGGTCGAACGGGCGCCTGCCGGCGAGCATCTCGTGGCCGACGACACCGAGCGCGTACAGGTCGCTCGACCCGGTGGCCGCATGACCGAGCGCCTGCTCGGGGCTGATGTAGTTCGGCGTGCCGAGCATCTCGCCGTGCTGGGTGTGCCCGGACGCGTCGAGAGCGCGGGCGATGCCGAAGTCCGTCAGCTTCACGACGCCGTCGGGACGCACGAGGATGTTGGCGGGCTTGACGTCGCGGTGCACGACCCGGGCCTCATGGGCGACACCGAGCGCGAGCGCCGCCTGGCCGAGGATCGAGCGCACCTCGGTGGGTTCGAGCGGGGCTCGCTCGGCGAGGATCTTCGACAGCGGCTCGCCGTCGACGAGCTCCATGACGAGGTAGGCCAGGCCGTCGTCCTCGCCGTAGTCGAAGACGGTCGCGATGTTGGTGTGCATCAGCGCCGCCGAGTGCACCGCCTCATCACGGAAGCGGAGCGCGAAGAGGCGCTCGTGGTCCGCGTCGGGCCGCATGACCTTGATCGCGACGTGCCGCTGGAGCACGTCGTCGGAGCCCGCCCAGACATCGGCCATGCCGCCGGAGGCGATGCGCCGCTCGAGTCGGTAGCGTGCGCCGAGGACGAACCCTTCGTGCAGACGGTTCATAGGAGATGGCACCCGGGCCTTTCGGACGGAAGGTGCACGTCGTTCGACATCTCAGGGGCCTTCGTCTGCACTCATCGTAAGTGAGGCGCAGACCCGTCTGAGAACTCACGTTCGTGACCGGACAGGTCGCCGGCCCCCGCGCAGCGACCGCGTGGACATACCCACCGCCTTCGGGCTTGAACCACCCGACGGGCCCCGACTCGGCGACGTGCGAAAGGGCCCCGGTTCCGGAGAACTGGGGCCCTTCGTCATCGCGTGCGCGAGGGGGGATTTGAACCCCCACGCCCATAAGGACACTGCCACCTGAAGACAGCGCGTCTGCCGTTCCGCCACTCGCGCGTGACAAGGACACAGTGTGCTGCATCGCCCACCGGATCACCAAACCGGGCGTGCCGGACGGGACGTCATAGGCCGTCGACGACGACCGCGGCCATCTCCATGCAGGCGTCGTGCGTCTTCTTGTTGATCTTCAGCGGGTCCAGGTGCAGGCCCGGCGCGAGCATCGGGTCGTAGGGGATGTCGACGACGGCCCGCACCCACTGCTCGAAGTGCTCGCGGGTGTGGACGCCGGCCCCGATGTCGTTGCCCTTGGCCGACGTGTGCGAGATGACGCAGACGGCGTTGCGGACCAGGTCCCCCCGGCCCATCGCGACGAGCGCGTCGAGGTTCTTCGCCGCGACGACCGACGTGTCGTCCTTGAGCGAGGTGGCGAAGACGAGCAGGTCCGCGCGTGCGGCGGCGGCGAGCCAGTTCGGTGCGAGACGGTTGTTGCCGGTGTCGACGATGATCATCCGGTAGAACCGCGACAGCTGCGTGTGGAGGTCCTCGAACTCCTGCTCGCCGATGATGCGCATCGCCTCGTCGTCGTCGGCCGAGGCCAGGACGTCGAAGGACAGGCCGCGCTGCTCGCGCACCCAGTGCTCGAGCTCGGACGTGCCGGCGTTGGGGTCGCCGGCGATCGTCGGTAGCGCGCCGAGGAGGTCGACGACGGTGCGGTGGTGGCTCTGCGACGGGGCGCGCATGCCGAGGGTGCCCTCGGTCTCGTTGTTGTCCCAGGCCAGGACCGAGCCCGAGCGGTACCGGCCGAGGTAGCTGGCCAGCATGAGGGTGACGAGCGTCTTGCCGCCGCCGCCCTTGGTGTTGATGACCATGATCGTCTTGCGGCCGTTGAGCGGCCGGGCGATGCGGTCGATGCGGTCGCGCTCGAGCAGCTCCTTGGCGCTGGGGCCCAGACCGAACGCCTTGCGCAGGCCCCGGTTGGCCTTGACCTTCTGCCGCTCACCCTTCGAACGGGCCGTGATGAGGTCGTCGGCGCTGGGCCGGTCCGAGCTGCCGGCCCGGTCGACGGGCGTCAGGTCGTGGGTGCGTCCGAGCTCCTCGGCCGCCGCCGCGACGTCCGGGTCGACGGTGGGGGTGGAGGCGTACGCGTCGCGTGCCGCGGTGTGGTCGGTCGTGAAGCGTCCGGTGCGCTCACCGGCGCCCGAGGCCCCCGAACCGCTCGTCGAGGACGACCCGGCGGGCACCCAGCCCGAGTACTCCTCCACTGAGGCGTCGGCGACCTCGGCGTTGTGCTGGAGCGCCTGCCAGTGGCGGGTGGACTCGTCGGCCTCGGTGG
>NZ_JBNDHY010000152.1:0-10252 GCF_056755315.1 Monashia sp. HAY1-2A | reverse complement strand
GGTACATGCAGGTCCTGTCCGACGACCTGTGCACCAAGCTCGAGGGCAAGGTCATCAACATCCACCACTCGTTCCTGCCGAGCTTCAAGGGGGCCAAGCCCTACCACCAGGCGCACGCCCGGGGTGTGAAGCTCATCGGCGCGACCGCGCACTACGTCACGGCGGACCTCGACGAAGGCCCCATCATCGAGCAGGACGCCGCCCGGGTGGAACACTCGCTCGAGCCGGACGAGCTCGTCGCGGCCGGCCGCGACGTCGAGGTCCAGGTGCTTGCCCGGGCGGTGACCTGGCACACCGAGCACCGCGTGCTGCTGGGCCAGAACCGCACCGTCGTGTTCCGCTGACCGTCCCTCTCCCGAGCCATCCACCGATCGCCCTCCAGAAGGAGCCATTTCTCATGCCAAGCACCGTCAAGGGAGTCATCGCCCGCGCCAAGGGTGAGCCCGTCGAGGTCGTGGACGTCATCGTGCCGGACCCCGGGCCCGGCGAGGCCGTCGTCACGATCCAGGCCTGCGGCGTCTGCCACACCGACCTGCACTACCGGGAGGGCGGCATCAACGACGACTTCCCCTTCCTGCTCGGCCACGAGGCCGCCGGCGTCGTCGAGTCCGTCGGCGACGGCGTCACCGAGGTCGCGCCGGGCGACTTCGTCATCCTCAACTGGCGCGCCGTGTGCGGCCAGTGCCGCTCCTGCGCCAAGGGCAAGCCGCAGTACTGCTTCAACACGCACAACGCCACCCAGAAGATGACCCTCACCGACGGGACCGAGCTCTCCCCCGCGCTCGGCATCGGCGCCTTCATCGAGAAGACGCTCGTCGCGGCGGGGCAGTGCACCAAGGTCGACCCCCAGGCGCCGGCGGCTGCCGCCGGTCTGCTCGGCTGTGGCGTGATGGCCGGCTTCGGCGCCGCCGTCAACACCGGCGGCGTCACCCGCGGGGACTCGATCGCGGTGATCGGCTGTGGAGGCGTCGGCAACGCCGCGATCGCGGGGGCCGCCCTTGCCGGCGCGTCGAGGATCATCGCCGTCGACGTCGACGACCAGAAGCTCGAGTGGGCCAAGGGCTTCGGGGCCACCCACACCGTCAACTCGAAGGACGTCGACCCCGTCGAGGCGATCCGCGAGCTGACCGGCGGCTTCGGCGCCGACATCGTCGTCGACGCGGTCGGCCGCCCCGAGACCTACGAGCAGGCCTTCTACGCGCGCGACCTCGCGGGCACCGTCGTCCTCGTCGGCGTCCCCACACCGGACAAGCAGATCACCCTGCCGCTGATCGAGGTGTTCGGCCGGGGCGGCGCGCTCAAGTCGAGCTGGTACGGCGACTGCCTGCCCTCGCGTGACTTCCCGATGCTCGTCGACCTGGCCCAGCAGGGCCGCTTCCCGCTCGCCGACTTCATCACCGAGACGATCGACCTCGACGACGTGGAGAAGGCCTTCGACAAGATGCACCACGGCCAGGTGCTGCGCTCGGTGGTCCAGCTGTGAGCGGGTCCCTGCGCGTCGACCGCGTCGTCACCTCGGGCACGTTCAGCCTCGACGGAGGCACCTGGGAGGTCGACAACAACGTCTGGGTCGTCGGTGACGAGCTCGAGTGCGTCATCATCGACGCGGCGCACGACGCCGGCCCGATCCTCGACGCGGTCGGCGGCCGCACCGTCGTCGGCATCCTGCTCACGCACGCGCACGACGACCACATCGGCGTCGCCGAGCAGCTGAGAGAGGCCACCGGCGCACCGACCTACCTCCACCCCGAGGACCGGATGCTGTGGGACCGGGTGCACGTCAACGGGCCCGACCACAAGCTCGACGACGGCGACCGGATCGCGCTGGGAGACACGCAGGTCCACGTGCTGCACACCCCCGGCCACGCACCCGGGGCGTGCAGCTTCCACGTGCCCGAGCTGGGGCAGGTGTTCACCGGGGACACCCTGTTCCAGGGTGGACCGGGAGCCACCGGACGCTCCTTCAGCGACTTCCCGACGATCATCGAGTCGATCACCGAGAAGCTGCTCAGCCTGCCCCCCGAGACCGTCGTGCACCCGGGCCATGGCGCGGACACCACCATCGGCGCCGAGGCCCCGGACCTGCCGGCCTGGCTGTCCCGGGGTCACTGACCGACCTCCGAGGAGGGCACCGGCCAGGTGACTGCCTACCTCGACCACGCCGCGACGACGCCCATGCGAGCGTCGGCCATCGCAGCCATGACCGAGCAGCTGTCGACCGTGGGCAACGCCTCGTCGCTGCACACCGCGGGCAGGGCCGCCGGCCGGGCCGTCGAAGAAGCGCGCGAGCGACTGGCCCGGACCGTCGGTGCCCGACCGTCGGAGGTGATCTTCACCTCCGGCGGCACGGAGTCGGACAACCTCGCCGTGTCGGGGACCTTCGCGGCCAGACGCGAAGCGGACCCGCGCCGGGCCCGCATCGTTGCCAGCGCCATCGAGCACCATGCGGTGCGTGACTGCGTGGAGCACCTCGTGGCCCGGCGCGGCGCGCGCGTGACCTGGGTCCAGCCGGACGCCGAGGGTCTCGTGACCCCCGCCGCCGTGCGCGAAGCCGTCGCCGCGGACCACGAGTCGGTCGCGCTGGTGACGGTCATGTGGGCCGGCAACGAGGTGGGCACGGTCCAGCCGGTCCGCGAGATCGCTGCCGTCGCCCACGAGTTCGGTATCCCTTTCCACACCGACGCCGTCCAGGCCTTCGGGCACGTCCCCGTCGACTTCACGGCGAGCGGCGCCGACCTCATGACCATCACGGCGCACAAGACCGGTGGCCCACTCGGTGTCGGGGCGCTGGTGGCCCGGCGCGACGCCCGGCTCGTGCCCTTGAGCTTCGGCGGCACGCAGGAGCGGCACCTTCGCGGGGGCACGCTCAACGTGCCGGCGATCCGGGGCTTCGCGGCCGCCGCCGAGGAGTCCGTGGCCGTGCGGGACGCCGAGGCAGCCCGCCTGGTCGTCCTGCGTGACCGTCTCGTCAGCTCGGCGCTCGAACTCGGTCTCGGCATCACGGTGACCGGCGCCTGGGAGCCCGGCGACGACATCCGGCGACTGCCCGGCAACGCGCACCTGCTCGTGCCGGGCTGTGACGGCGACTCCCTCCTCCACCTGCTCGACGCTGCCGGCGTCGGGTGTTCCAGCGGGTCCGCCTGCCAGGCCGGCCTGCCGCAGCCGTCCCACGTGCTGCTCGCCATGGGCGTGCCGGAGGAGCGGGCGCGGGGCGCGCTGCGCCTCACCCTCGGGCACACGTCGACGGACGATGACGTCGATGCCTTCCTGGCGGCCCTGCCTGCCGCCGTCGAGCGGGCCCGCCGACCGCTCAGGGGTCTGGACCGGCTCGGGCTCGCCGGCTAGCTGGCAGGCGACCGGCGGCTCGCGCGCTGCGTCCCGGCTCGCGCGCTGCGTCCCGGCTCGCGCGCTGCGTGCCGGCTCGCGCGCTGCGTCCCGGCTCGCGCGCTGC
This sequence comes from Monashia sp. HAY1-2A, assembly GCF_056755315.1. Classification (NCBI taxonomy): domain Bacteria; kingdom Bacillati; phylum Actinomycetota; class Actinomycetes; order Micrococcales; family Intrasporangiaceae; genus Intrasporangium; species Monashia sp. HAY1-2A. The sequence continues at coordinate 6,801 of NZ_JBNDHY010000152.1, read as the reverse complement.
GTCCCGGCCCGACGCCCTCGGACAGGCGGTACCGTGGACGCGTCGGGACCCACGGAGGACCAGACCACATGACAGAGGCTCTCGCCAGCACGCAGGTCCCGGGGCACCTTCCCGCCGAGGTGACGACCTTCGTGGGCCGGCGCTTCGAGCGTCGCGCGATCCGCGAACGGCTGTCGGAGTCGCGCCTGGTCACGCTGACCGGGTTCGGCGGTATCGGCAAGACGCGTCTTGCGCTGCGCGTCGCCGCGGACCTGCGGCGGATCTTCCCCGACGGCGTCTGCTTCGTGTCGCTCGGAGCATTGAGCGAGGCGGACGGTGTGCCGGACCAGATCGCCGGGGCGCTGGGACTCTACGGGCGCTCCGCCCAGTCCGGCACGATCGCGGTCGTCGAGTACCTGAGGAAGCGCGGTCTCCTGCTCGTCCTGGACGACTGCGAACACCTCGTCGACGTGGTGGCCGTGCTGGCCGACACGATCCTGCGCAGCTGCCCGGAGGTACGGATCCTCGCCACCAGTCGAGAGCCGTTGCGGGTCGACGGTGAGGTGGTGCACGTGGTGTCACCGTTGACGTGTCCGGCGCCGGAGGAGCCGGGCGCGAGCAGGCTGCAGCAGTACGAGGCGGTCCAGCTCTTCCTCGACCGTGCGCGCGCGAGCCTTCCCGGCTACGAGCTGACCGAGGGGAACCGTGCCGCCGTCGCCGCGATCTGTCGCAGGCTGCAGGGCATCCCGCTGGCGCTCGAGCTGGCAGCAGCGCGACTTCCGACCCTGTCCGCGACCGAGATCGAGCAGGCCCTGACCGACCAGTGGGAGCTGCTCAGCCGGGGCCGACGCACGGCGCCCCGTCGACACAGCACCATGGCCGCCTGCATCGAGTGGACCTTCGACCTCTGCACCCCCGCCGAGCGCAGGCTCTGGGCCAAGGCCGCCGTCTTCGTCGACGGCTTCGAGCTGGACGCCGCGGCTGCGGTCTGCTCCGCCCCGGACGACGAGGAGCCGATCGCCGAGACGCTGGCCTCCCTCGTCGACAAGTCCGTGCTCGCGACGACCCGGGGCGAGACCGCCACCCGGTTCCGGATGCTCCCCCCGATCCGGCAGCGCGGCCTGACCGAGCTGACGCGCATGGGGGCCCTCGACGAACAGCAGCGCCGGTACTGGCAGTTCTTCGTGGCCATGGTCGGCAACGCGCACGACGGATGGCTCAGCGACCGCCAGCTCGCGTGGATCGACAGAGTGGGACGCGAGCTGGGCAACCTGGCGGCGGCCCTGGAGCTCTGCGCGGCCGAGCCTGACGCGCTCGACGCCGGTCGCTGGGCGTGTGCGCACCTGCTCGAGTACGTCCATGTCCACGGCGTCTTCCGGCAGGGGCGGCGCTGGTGCGAGAGACTTCTCGCCGTCGACGGCGGGGATCCGACGGCGCGGTCCCTCGCGCTGCGAAGCGCGTGCTGGTGGGCTGCCCTGCAGGGAGATGTCGAGTCGGCCGTGCCTCTTCTCGAGGAGGGCAGGGCACTGGCGAGCGGGCTGGGCGGCGAGACCGAGGTCCTCCTCACCGAGGCCGCCGGGCTGGTGACGATGTACGCCGGCGACATGGACGCTGCGCAGCGCTTGCTCGACGACGCGGTCCGCGGCTTCTCCGCCTCGGGCAACGCGGCCGAGCTCGCGCACTGCTGGATGCTGCTGGCCATCGTGAGCACATCGCTCGACGACGGGGACCGGGCCATGGCGTGCCATCGCGCCTGCCTCGAGATCACCCAGCCGGCCGGTGAGACGTGGCTCCGGTCATGGTCCCTGTGGGCAGCCGGCCTGGCGAGCTGGGCACGCGGTGAACGACAGCCGGCGCAGCAGCTGCTGAAGGAGAGTCTGCGCCTGGAGCAGGTCATGGGCGAGCGCCTCGGCATCGGCGCCACGCTCGAGGTGCTCGCGTGGGTCGACGCATCCGCCGACCCCGAGCGGGCGGCGGTGCTCATGGGCGCGGCGCAGAACGAGTGGGACCGGATCGAGGCGTCGATCCAGACGCTTCCCGAGCTCGAGGTGCGGCACGAGTCCTCCCTTGCCGGCGTGCGTGCCTCGCTCGGGGAGGAAGCCTTCGACCGTGCATGGTCACGCGGCCGGTCGATGCAGCAGGCGAGCGCGATCGCCTTCGCCCTGGAGGAGACCCCCTCGAGGCGCGCGCTCCCGCGCACCCAGCCGGCGGCACCCGACGTGCTGACGCGGCGCGAGCGACAGATCGCCGGGCTGATCCACGAGGGACTCAGCAACCGGGAGATCGCCGACCGGTTGGTCATCTCCCCGCGCACGGCGGAGGCTCACGTCGAGCACATCCTCACCAAGCTCGGGTTCACCAACCGCGCCCAGGTCGCTGCCTGGTTCGCGGGTCAGTCGCACGGCTCCGAAGAGGGGTGACCTCGGCACACCCGCGGGGCCGTCGGCGCCTCCGACACGGCCGCGCGCCCGGGTGGCCCGGTCCTCCCGGCGGCCAGCTGGTACCTGCGCCCGCAGGTCCGCTAGAGAACCCGGCGGACCGAGCTCTCGAAGTGCACGGAGTGCTGCAGCGCCAGCTGCGCAGCCTGGTCGCCATCACCACCGGCGATGGCTCGGAGCAGGTCGATGTGCTCGCGAATGTGCTCGTCGATCGACGGGAGCCGGTCGAGGACCACGCACCAGATGCGCGTCGCGAGGTTGTCGAGCCGGATGAGCGTCTCCTCGAGATGCTCGTTGCCGCAGGCGCTGTAGATGAGGCGGTGCACGTCGATGTCGTACTGCATGAGGGCCCGGTTGCTCTGACGCCGCCCGTCCATCGCGGCGATCTGGTCGGCCTTGGTCAGCAGCTCCTGCCGGCTCTGGGGGCGCGCACTCGCCGCCGCCCGCCGAGCGGCCAGCGGTTCGAGCACCGCGCGCATCTCGGACACCGCCGCGAGGTCCGTGATGTCCACCTGGGTAGCGAACGTCCCCCGGCGGGGATAGGCCACGACGAGGTGGTCGAGCTCGAGCTTCTTGAGGCTCTCACGGATCGGAGTGCGGCCGATCCCGAGCTCGAGCGCGAGCGCCTGCTCGTTGATCGGCGCACCGGGGGCGATGTCGAGCATGATCAGCCGGTCGCGGATCTCGTGGTAGGCCCGCTCGGCCATGGAGAGGTAGCCGTCCTGGCCGGCCCCGCCGACCACCGTATCGAGACTCATCGCTGCACTCCCTCTTCCGCCCGCCCTCGACCATCGCCACCCCCGTCCCGCTGAGACGGGGGCACTCAGCCCATTGACCTGCGGCCTCGTTAGACATATCGTAACACCGAGGTTGATATATCAGTCGCCGACCAGACAGATATCAGGAGTGGTGAGATGACGATCGACGGACCGGGCCGAAGCACGGTGCTCTCCGACCGCCCCCGTGAGGGCGTCTCCGACGGTGTCCTCGACGGGGCCCTCGCGGACCTGGACGCCGAGGTGGCGGGCGCCATCGGTCACGAGCTGGAGCGCCAGCAGAGCACCCTCGAGATGATCGCGTCGGAGAACTTCGCTCCCCTCGCCGTCATGCAGGCGCAGGGCTCGGTGCTGACGAACAAGTACGCCGAGGGCTACCCCGGACGGCGCTACTACGGCGGCTGCGAGCACGTCGACGTCATCGAGTCCCTGGCTCTCTCACGGGTCAAGTCCCTCTTCGGCGCCGGCTTCGCGAACGTCCAGCCCCACTCCGGCGCGCAGGCCAACGCGGCGGTGATGCATGCCCTCCTGCGCCCGGGTGACACCATCCTCGGGCTCGAGCTCGCGCACGGCGGCCACCTGACTCACGGCATGCGCCTCAACTTCTCCGGACGCCTGTACAACATCGTCGCCTACGGCGTCCGCGAGGACACCCATGTCATCGACATGGCGGAGGTGGAGCGGCTCGCCCACGAGCACCGTCCCGCGATGATCATCGCCGGCTGGTCGGCGTACCCGCGTCAGCTCGACTTCGCCGAGTTCCGTCGCATCGCCGACGCCGTGGGCGCCGTCCTCTTCGTCGACATGGCGCACTTCGCCGGGCTCGTCGCCGCGGGGCTGCACCCGTCGCCGGTCCCCCACGCGCACGTCGTCAGCTCGACCACGCACAAGACCCTCGGCGGCCCGCGCGGCGGCATCATCCTGACCAACGACGCCGAGATCGCCAAGAAGATCAACTCGGCCGTCTTCCCGGGGCAGCAGGGCGGCCCGCTCGAGCACGTCATCGCCGGCAAGGCCGTCGCCTTCAAGCTCGCCGCCTCCGAGGAGTTCGCGCAGCGACAGGCACGGACGCTGCGGGGAGCAGCGATCCTCGCCGAGCGGCTTCAGGCCCCCGACGTCGCGGCGCGCGGCATCAGCGTGCTGACCGGAGGCACCGACGTGCACCTCGTGCTCGTCGACCTGCGCCACTCCGAGCTCGACGGCCAGCAGGGCGAGGACCTGCTGCACTCGATCGGCATCACCGTCAACCGCAACGCCGTCCCCTTCGACCCCCGACCGCCGATGGTCTCCTCCGGTCTGCGCATCGGCACACCCGCACTGGCGACGCGCGGCTTCGACGCGGACGCCTTCGCGGAGGTCGCCGACATCATCGCGACCGTCCTGGCCGCGGCGCCGGGCACCGCCGACATCCCCGCCCTGCGTGCGCGGGTCGACGCGCTGACCGTCCGGTTCCCCCTGTACCCCGGCATCCGAGGAGGCGTGGCGTGAACCAGCGCGAGCTCCCGCAGCACCCCGACTTCCTCTGGTCCAACCCCGAGCCCAAGAAGAGCTACGACGTCGTCATCGTCGGCGGCGGCGGTCACGGCCTGGCCACGGCCTACTACCTCGCCAAGAACCACGGCATCACGAACGTGGCTGTGCTCGAACGGGGTTGGCTCGCCGGCGGCAACATGGCCCGCAACACCACGATCATCCGGTCGAACTACCTGTGGGACGAGTCCGCCGCCATCTACGAACACTCCCTCAAGCTGTGGGAGGGCCTCGAGGAGGAGCTCGGCTACGACATCTTCTTCTCCCAGCGCGGCGTGCTGAACCTCGCCCACACGCTGCAGGACCAGCGAGACTCGATCCGCCGGGTCGAGGCCAACCGGCTCAACGGCGTCGACGCCGAGTGGGTGGACGCGCAGCAGGTCAAGGAGCTGTGCCCGATCATCAACATCAACGACGACATCCGCTACCCCGTCATGGGCGGCACGTTCCAGCCGCGCGCCGGCATCGCCAAGCACGACTGGGTGGCCTGGGGCTACGCCCGCCGGGCGGACGAGCTCGGCGTCGACCTCATCCAGAACTGCGAGGTCACCGGCTTCGTCATGGACGGTGACCGCGTCGTCGGGGTCGAGACCTCCCGCGGACGGATCAACGCCGGCAAGGTCGCCCTGTGCGCCGCCGGGCACACGTCGGTCCTCGCCGACATGGCCGGCTTCCGCGTGCCCATCCAGTCCCACCCCCTGCAGGCCCTGGTCTCCGAGCTGCACGAGATGGTCCACCCCACCGTCGTCATGTCGAACCACGTGCACGTCTACGTCTCCCAGGCCCACAAGGGCGAGCTCGTCATGGGCGCCGGCATCGACACGTACAACGGCTACGGGCAGCGTGGCTCCTTCCACGTCATCGAGCACCAGATGTCGGCGGCCGTCGAGCTCTTCCCGATCTTCGCCCGGGCGCACCTGCTGCGCACGTGGGGCGGCATCGTCGACGTGACGCTCGACGCCTCGCCTGTCATGGGCCGCTCCCCCGTGGACCACATGTATGTCAACTGCGGCTGGGGCACGGGCGGCTTCAAGGCGGTGCCGGGCGCCGGCTGGGCATACGCGCACACCATCGCCCACGACGAGCCACACCAGCTGAACCGGGCCTTCGGGCTCGAGCGCTTCGTCAGCGGCGACCTCATCGACGAGCACGGCGCCGCCGCCGTGGCCCACTGACGCGAAAGGGACGTCCATCATGATGCTCATCGAGTGCCCGTACTGCGGCCCCCGCAACGAGCCCGAGTTCGCTTACGGCGGGCAGGCCCATGTCGCGTACCCCGAGGACCCGAACGCCCTGTCCGACGAGGAGTGGGCCCAGTACCTCTTCTACCGCGACAACCCGAAGGGCTCCTATGCCGAGCGCTGGGTGCACTCGGCCGGTTGCCGCAAGTGGTTCAACGTCATCCGCAACACCCGAACGTACGAGATCCAGCACGTCTACCGCCTCGACCAGGCCCGTCCGGACCAGGTCGCGGCAGAACCCACCACGAGCAGGCAGGAGGCATGAGCATGGGCCTCACCTCATCCGACCAGCCCAACCGACGTCCCAAGGGTGGCGCGGTCGACCGTTCCCGACCACTGACCTTCACGGTCGACGGAAGCACCCTCACCGGGTTCGTCGGTGACACGCTCGCGTCCGCGCTCGTCGCGAACGGTCGACTGCGTGTCGGGGACTCCATCTACCTGCGCCGGCCCCGCGGCATCCTCACCGCGGGCGTCGAGGAGCCCAACGCCTTCGTCCGGGTCAACGGGGCCCACAACGAGTCGATGCTGCCCGCGACCACCCTCGAGCTGACCGACGGTCTCGACGTGACGCTCCTCGACGGCATCGGTGTGCTCGACGACCGTCCCGACCCGGCGGAGTACGACAAGGTGCACGTCCACACCGACGTCGCCGTCATCGGGGCCGGCCCGGCCGGTCTCGCAGCCGCCCGCGCGGCGTCCGCCAGCGGCGCGCGCGTCATCCTGTTCGAGCAGGACTTCGCGCTCGGCGGATCGCTGCTGTCGGACCGCACCGCGATGGTCGAAGGCCAACCTGGCGCGGAGTGGGTCGCCGGCGTCCGTGCCGAGCTCGAGGCC
>NZ_JBNDHY010000151.1:0-10236 GCF_056755315.1 Monashia sp. HAY1-2A | reverse complement strand
TCCGTCGTCGGCAGCGTCAGATGTGTATAAGAGACAGCGTCGGTACCGCCCGTGCCGCCGGTGCCGTCGCTGCGCGTCGCCTCCCCCAGCGCGGCGCCCTCGCGACGGGCCCTGGCCGCCTCGGCCGCGAGCGGGCTGAGCGGCAGGGGTGAGCTGGTGATGGTGGCGTCGGCCTTGCGCGGCAGCGTCAGCCGGAAGCAGGAACCCTCGCCGTGCGCGCCCCACGCCTCGAGTCGTCCGGCGTGCAGCCGGGCATCCTCGAGCGCGATGGCCAGGCCCAGACCCGTGCCTCCGGTCGTGCGGGCCCGCGCCGGGTCGGCGCGCCAGAACCGGGTGAAGACGAGGGCCGCCTCGCCCGGCCGGAGCCCGACGCCGTGGTCGCGCACGGTGACCGCGACGGCCGAGTCGTTCTCGCCCACGGTCACCTCGACCGGGCGGCCCTCGCCGTGCTCGACCGCGTTGGACACGAGGTTGCGCAGGATCCGTTCGATGCGGCGCGAGTCCATGTCGGCGATGACCGGCCGCTTGGGCATCCGCAGCACCAGCCGCGTGCCGCGGCTGGCGGCGAGGGCCCGGTGGGCGTCGACGGCTCGCTCCACCGAGGCGCGCAGGTCGGTCGCCTCGACCTCGAGCACCGCGGCGCCGGCGTCGAACCGGGAGATCTCGAGCAGGTCGGTCAGGAGCGACTCGAACCGGTCGAGCTCCTTGTGGAGCAGCTCGGCGGATCGGGCGACGGTCGGGTCGAACCCGGCCCGGGAGTCGTGGATGAGGTCGCCGGCCATCCGGATCGTCGTCAACGGGGTGCGCAGCTCGTGCGACACGTCGGAGACGAACCGCTGCTGGACACGCGAGAGGTTCTCCAGCTGGGCGATCTGCTGCTGCAGGGAGGCCGCCATGGCGTTGAAGGAGTTGCCGAGGCGGGCGAGGTCGTCCTCGCCCTTGGAGCGCATCCGCTCGTTGAGGTTGCCCTCGGCGAAGCGCTCGGCCACGAGCGCGGCCCGGCGGACCGGGTCGGCGACGAGGCGCGTCACGACGAAGGCGATGGCGCCGATGAGCAGCACGAGGATGGCACCACCGACGAGGAACGTCTGGCCGATGAAGGAGATGATCTCCCGCTCCCGGTGCATCGGGTAGATGAAGTAGAGGCCGTAGTCGCCGGCCACGGGCGTGGCGATGCGCTGCCCGACGATGACCGCCGAGATGGAGTCGTTGCCCTCGTCGATCGTCGCGACCTGCAGGTGCTGGCGGTCCGGCTGCGCGGCGACCTGGGCGCGCAGCTCCGCCGGGATGAACCGCGCGCTGCCCGAGCTGCTCTCGATGGTGTTGATGATGATGCGACGACCGGCCGGGTTGTCGAGCGTCGACAGGACGACGTAGCGCTTCTCGTTGCCGGCGTCGCGCCGGTACTGGTTGACGAGCGTCGTCGCGAACTGGGTCAGCGCGGCGTCGGAGGCGATCTGGTCCGTCGAGTCGAACTGCTTCTGCGCGTCGGCGGCGTCACGCAGGCTGTCGTCGGCGGCGATCCGCTGGCGCCCGTCGACGAGGCCCTGGGCGATCGAGCCGTAGAGGTAGGTGCCGACGGCCGTGAGCACGAGGATGCCGAGCAGCATCGTGACCATGACGACGCGGAACCCGAGCGAGGACCGCCACAGGTGCACGAGGCGCGAACCCGCCCGGCGCAGCGCCGAGCGGGCCCGCGACGCGAGCCCGGCGACCTGCGCGGTGCCCGACCTCGCGGTCATCTCAGGCCGGACCCGCCTTGTACCCGACGCCGCGGACCGTCACGACGATCTCCGGGCGTTCGGGGTCGTGCTCGATCTTCGAGCGCAGCCGCTGGACGTGGACGTTGACGAGACGGGTGTCGCCCGCGTGGCGGTAGCCCCACACCTGCTCGAGGAGCACCTCGCGGGTGAAGACCTGCCACGGCTTGCGGGCCAGGGCCACGAGCAGGTCGAACTCGAGTGGCGTCAGGGACAACGGCCGGCCGTCGCGCTTGACCGAGTGCCCGGCGACGTCGATCTCGAGGTCGCCGATGGCGAGCTTCTCGGGGGCCGGCTCGTCGCCGCGGCGCAGCCGGGCGCGGACGCGGGCGATGAGCTCCTGGGGCTTGAACGGCTTGACGACGTAGTCGTCGGCGCCGGACTCGAGGCCGACGACGACGTCGACGGTGTCGGTGCGGGCCGTCAGCATGACGATCGGCACGCCGCTCTCGGAGCGGATGCGTCGGCACACCTCCATGCCGTCGAGGCCGGGCAGCATGACGTCGAGCAGGACCAGGTCGGCGTGCGACTCGCGGAAGGCGGACACCGCCTCGGCGCCGTCGGCCACGTGGGTGACCTCGAGCCCTTCGTTGCGCAGCACGATCCCGAGCATCTCGGCGAGTGCGAGGTCGTCGTCGACGACCAGTACCCGACCCTTCACGACACACTCCGTTTCCCGGGACGACAGTGTCCCGTCCCCCGTAGTCCTTTGGCACATCATCACACAGGGACGCGACGCGGCCGGTACGACGCGGGGACGCCGGCGCGGGCGGGTGCGGTGCGGGCGGAACGCCGCGAACCGGACGAACCGTCCGGCGGTCACGACCCGGCCTGTGTCAACCCTGCGTGACGTACCACTTCCCGCCGATGCGGACCGCCTTGAAGTTCGAGACGACGTCGGCCGCGAGCGCCGGCTCGGTCGTCACGCTCTCGAACGAGGCCTGGTCACCGGTGACGGTGGCCCCGCTGATCTTCAGGCCCCGGAACGCGCCGCCGAGCTCCTTGAGCTGGTCGAGCATCGGCGTGATCGTCTTGCTGCACGCCGCCGCCGCGCCCGGGATGCTCGAGATGGTCTTGCCCCCGGTGGCCATGAGCTCGCACACGGTCCGGCCGTCGCCCGCGACCATCGCGCCGAGCCACGAGGTCATCGCGGCCTCCGGCGTGGTCTGGTCGACCGGGGTCGGCGTGGCCGCGGTGGTGCTGTCGCCGGTGGCGCCGCTCGTGTCGGACGGAGTGTCGGACGGAGTGTCGGACGGAGTGTCGGACGGGGTGTCGGACGCCGTCGCGGGGGTCGAGGCGGCCGATGCGGCGGGCGTCGTGCTCGAGGTGGTGGGCGGGGTGGTGGCCTTGCTGCAGGCCGCGAGCGAGACGGAGAGCGAGAACGCCAGCACGGCGGTCGTGAGCTTCTTCATGGAGGGTCCCTGCCAGACGGTGGTGAGTTGGCGCCAATCCTCGCACGGTGGCCGCGGACCGGGACCGGGCCGCAGGACCGATCGGGCCAAAACGGCCCAGCCGCAGGGTGGAGCGGGGATGATCGGCCCGTGACGAGCGACACGACCCGCGCCGCGGCCGTCACCGGGACACCGGTGCCGGACGCCGCCGGCGCCGCCGACGCCGCCGACGCCGCGGACGCCGCCGACACCTCGGACGCCCCGGGCACCGCCGACGCCCCGACCGTCGACGCGACGCGGCGCCCGCCGCTGCCCTACCGCGTGCGCCAGGCGCTGCCGGGCCTCGTGCTCCTCGCAGCGATCGTCCAGGTGGCGCGCCCCGTGTCCGACCCGGACACCTTCTGGCACCTGGCCGCCGGGGACCGGCTGCGCACGACGTGGGTGTTCAACGGCCCCGACCCGTGGAGCACGATGTCGACCCAGCCGTGGCGCCTGCACGAGTGGCTCCCCGAGCTGCTCATGAGCCTGGCCCAGCAGCTGCTCGGCCTGCCCGGCGTCGCGTGGCTGCTGCCGCTCGGGGTCGCCGGCATCGGCCTCGTGCTGTGGCGGGTCACGCGCCGTCGCGGCTCACTGCTCGTCTCGGCCGCGGTGACCGCCGTCGCTCTGGCGGCGATGAGCCAGAGCCTGTCGTTGCGCCCTCACCTGGTGACCTTCGCCCTCACCGCCGTGACGACGGGGGCCTGGCTGCGCTCGTGGCAGGACCGCCGGGCCCGCTGGTGGCTCGTGCCGCTGACGTGGGTCTGGGCCTGCTCGCACGGCATGTGGTTCATGGGGGTGCTCGTGGGCGTGGTCGCGCTCGTCGGCCTCGCCCTCGACCGACGCGTCGGCCGCCGTGAGTGGGGACGGCTCGCGCTCGTGCCACTGGCGTCGCTGGCCGTCGCGGCGCTGACGCCGACCGGGCCGGAGCTGCTGCTGTCGCCCTTCGCGGTGTCCGAGACGACGGAGTTCGTCCAGGAGTGGATGGCCCCCTCGATCAAGCAGCCCGGGTTCGCGTTCTTCGTCGGGATGGTCGGCGTGGTCGTCCTCGTGTGGGCGCGGTCGCGCTCCCGGGTGCCGTGGACGGACGTCCTGCTGCTCGTCCTCGGCACGGGCCTCGCCCTGCTCTACGCCCGGACGGTCGCCGTCGGTGCGGCGGTCGTGGCCCCGGTCGCCGCCGTCACGCTGCAGGGCCTGCTGCCCACGGCTCCCGAGCCGGTCGAGCGCCGCGAGGTCGGGTTCACCGTCGGCCTGGCCTCGCTCGGCCTCGTCGTGGCGGCCGTCGTCGTCGCGGTACGGGCCGTGCTGCCGGCCTGGGGTGCGACCGGTCTCGACCCGGCCATCGCCAGGCTGCCCGCCGGGACCGTCGTCTGCAACGACTACGGCATCGGCGGCTGGCTCATCTGGCGGCACCCGAACGTGCGTCCGGCCATCGACGGCCGCATCGAGGTCTACAGCCTCAGCCACGTGCGCGAGTACGTCGCCTTCTCCTCGGCCACCCCCGGGTGGACCGCCTACCTGACGCACACCGGCTGTCGCTGGGCGCTCGTGTCGGCCTCCTCCGCGACGTCGGAGGCCCTCCAGAAGCAGGCCGGCTGGCGCGTCGCGGACCGCGACTCCGAGTTCGTCCTGCTGCAGGCGCCTCCCGCGGGTCGCTGACGACCCGTGCGCTGACGCAGCGGTGCCGCCCGCCCCCGGTGGGGGCGAGCGGCACATGACGGGCAACCGGAGCGACCGGCGCGCCGCCGCAGCGGTCGCGTCAGTACCGGTAGTGCTCCGGCTTGTACGGGCCGGCGACGTCGACGCCGAGGTACTCGGCCTGGGCCTTGGTCAGCTCGGTCAGCCGCACGCCCAGGGCGTCGAGGTGCAGGCGGGCGACCTTCTCGTCGAGGACCTTGGGCAGGGTGTAGACCTGCTTGTCGTACTCGCCGGTCTTCGTGAACAGCTCGATCTGGGCGATCGTCTGGTTGCTGAAGGAGTTGCTCATGACGAAGCTCGGGTGCCCCGTGGCGTTGCCGAGGTTCATGAGACGGCCCTCGGACAGCACGATGATCGAGCTGCCGGACTCGAAGGTCCACTCGTGCACCTGCGGCTTGATCTGCGTCTTGACGACGCCGGGCACGCGGGCCAGCCCCGCCATGTCGATCTCGTTGTCGAAGTGGCCGATGTTGGCCACGATCGCCTTGTTCTTCATCTGCTGCATGTGCTCGGCCGTGATGACGTCCTTGCAGCCGGTCGTCGTGACGAAGATGTCGGCGACGTCGACGACGTCCTCGAGGCGGGCCACCTGGTAGCCCTCCATCGCGGCCTGGAGCGCGCAGATCGGGTCGACCTCGGTGACGATGACCCGGGCGCCCTGGCCGGCGAGGCTCTGCGCGCAGCCCTTGCCGACGTCGCCGTAGCCGGCCACGACCGCGACCTTGCCGCCGATGAGCACGTCGGTGGCCCGGTTCAGGCCGTCGATGAGCGAGTGGCGGCAGCCGTACTTGTTGTCGAACTTGCTCTTGGTCACGGCGTCGTTGACGTTGATCGCCGGGAAGAGCAGCTCACCGGCTTCGGCGAGCTGGTAGAGACGGTGGACGCCGGTCGTCGTCTCCTCCGTGACGCCCTTGATGCCGGCCGCGACGCGCGTCCACTTCTGCGGGTCGGCCGCGACGGTCGCGCGGACGAGCTCCTTGAAGACGCCGAACTCCTCGGAGTCGGACTCGTCGTTGGGCGGGACCTGGCCCGCCTTCTCCCACTCGACGCCCTTGTGGACGAGCATCGTGGCGTCGCCGCCGTCGTCGAGGATCATGTTCGGGCCCTCGCCGTTCGGCCAGGTGAGGATCTGGTCGGTGCACCACCAGTACTCCTCGAGCGTCTCGCCCTTCCAGGCGAACACCGGCACCCCCTCGGGCGCGTCGGCCGTTCCGTTCGGACCGACGACGACCGCCGCAGCGGCCTCGTCCTGGGTGGAGTAGATGTTGCAGCTGGCCCAGCGGACCTCGGCACCGAGCGCGGTCAGCGTCTCGATGAGGACGGCCGTCTGGACGGTCATGTGGAGCGAGCCGGCGATGCGGGCGCCCCGGAGCGGCTGTGCGTCGGCGTACTCGGCGCGCAGGGCCATGAGGCCCGGCATCTCGTGCTCGGCGAGCCGGAGCTGGTGGCGTCCGGCCTCGGCGAGGCTCAGGTCGGCAACCTTGTAGTCGAAGGACATGGGTGATCGCTTCCTCTGGTGGTCGGTGTGCAGACCCGGCGCGCCCCTCTGGGCCATCGTTCGCGGGTCATCACCCACGCCGGCAGTCCCCCAGTCTAGCGAGGCCTCGCGGAGCAGCCCAACGACCGTGTCGAGCCCGGGCTCGGGTCAGTGGGTGGCAGTCCTGCGGCGCCGGGGGACGACGTGGAGCAGCGCGACGAGCGCGGCCCCGACGACGAGCCCGATGACGGCAGAGGCGAGGGTGTTGACGAACCACGCCAGGACCCCGCCGACGCCGGGCACGCCGGCAACGCCCTCCTCGAGGTGGTGCACCCCTGCGTACAGCGCGTGCCAGCCGAGCTCGTCGACGCCCACGAGCAGGATGTGGCCGCCGACCCAGAGCATCGCCGCGATGCCGACCGTCGCGAGCACGGACAGCAGCCTCGGCATGCCCTTGACGAGGGCCCGGCCGAGCCGCTGCGAGCCGCCGGACTCGCGTTCGGCGAGCGACAGGCCGACGTCGTCCATCTTGACGATGAGCCCGACGACGCCGTAGACGAGCGCCGTGATGAGCAGCGCGACGATGACGAGGATGACGGCCCGCGACAGCAGCGGCTCCTGCTCGACCTCGTTGAGGGCGATGACCATGATCTCGGCCGACAGGATGAAGTCGGTGCGGACGGCACCGGCCACGACGACCTGCTCGTCGACCTCGCCCGGCTCCCCCACCTCCTCGTGGTGGCCCGAGACGAGCTCCCACACCTTCTCGGCGCCCTCGTAGGACAGGTAGGCACCGCCGACCATGAGGACCGGGGTGAGCAGCCACGGCAGGAACTGGCTGAGCAGCAGGATGACGGGAAGGATGATGAGCAGCTTGTTGCGCAGCGAGCCGACCGCGATCTTCTTGATGATCGGCAGCTCGCGCTCGGGGTGCAGCCCCTGCACGTAGCGCGGGGTGACGGCGGTGTCGTCGACGACGACGCCCGTGGCCTTGATGCTCGCCCTCGTCGCGGCCGCGCCGACGTCGTCGACGGAGGCGGCCGCGAGCTTGGCGAGCGCCGCGATGTCATCGAGGAGCGCTACGAGTCCACCTGCCATGCGCACAGCCTAGGGCGCGTCCCAGCGTGCTCTCAGGGACGGGTCGTGCCGTCCCGGGTGGGCGGGTCGACGGCGAGCCCGAGGAGGGCGTTCTCGACGACCTCCGCGAGGGCCGGGTGGATCCAGTACTGTCCGCGTCCGACGTCGTGGACGTGCGCGCCGGTCGCCATGGCCTGCACGAGCGGCTGCACGAGGCTCGTCGCGTGGGGTCCGAGCAGGTGGGCGCCGAGCAGCCGCCCGGACCGCGGGTCGGCGACGAGCTTGCAGACGCTCGTCGTGTCCTCCATCGCCCACCCGTAGGCGGTGTCGCCGTAGTGCTGGACGGCGGTGACGTGTGCCAGGCCGGCGTCGACGCAGGCTTGCTCGCTGAGGCCGACGGTCGCGATCTGCGGGTGGCTGAAGATGCCGGAGGGCACGTGCGCGTGCGGGAGCCGGTGCAGGTCCTCGGGGTGCGCGAGGTTGTGCGCGACCGCCCGGGCCTCGGCGTTCGCGACGTGCTTGAGCTGCCACGGCGAGCTGACGTCGCCCAGGGCCCAGACGCCGGGCAGGTTGGTGCGGCCGTACTCGTCCACGGCGACGCGGCCGTCGTCGTGCAGGCGCAGCCCCACGGCGTCGGCGCCGAGGTCGTCGGTGTTGGGCCGGCGACCCGTGGCGACGAGCAGGAGGTCGCCCTCGACGGTGGCACCACCCAGCAGGTGCACCCGCACGCCACCGCACGGCCCGGCGAGCCGCTCGACCGCCGTGACCTCGACGCCGGTGCGCACGTCCCACTGCTCACGCGCGAGGTCGGTGAAGCGCTGGGAGATCTCGGTGTCGAGATGGCGCAGCAGCTGCGAGCCGCGCGCGAGGACCGTGACGTGCACGCCGAACGCGGAGAAGACGTGGGCCATCTCGGCCGCGATGAACCCGCCCCCGATGACGACCATCCGCCGTGGCAGCTCGTCGATGCGCATGACGGTGTCGGACGTGTGGAACGGCACCCCCGACGCCGTGACGACGTCCGGGACGACGGGCCGCGCACCCGCGGCGACGACGACCTGGTCCGCGGTCACCACCTCGGTCCCTCCGGCGTGCAGCCGAACCGTCAGCTCGCGGTCACCCGTGAACCGGGCGTGTCCGAGAAGCGCCGACGTGTTCGGGCCCTCCTGCCGGTAGCGCAGCCCACCCTCGGAGATCGGGTCGATGCGTCCGAACACCCGGTCGCGCACGTCCCGCCAGCGCACGCCGTCGAGGGTGGCGTCGACGCCGTAGCGGGCCGCCGAGCGCACGGAGTCGGCCACCTCGGCGGCATAGACGAACATCTTCGTCGGGATGCACCCGACGTTGATGCACGTGCCCCCGAAGATGCCGCCCTCGATGACGGCGACGCGCTTGCCGGCGAGGTCGGGGGTGACGAGCGAGTTGCCGCTGCCGCTGCCGATGATGGCGAGGTCGTAGTGGGCCACGGTCGCAGCCTACGGAGGCGCGGGCGGTCCGCCGGGTCAGGCACCCCGGGACCCGGGCCGTCGCCCGGTGCGCCTCAGCGGCTGCGGGCCCCCCGCAGGAGCTCGACGTGGGGCGAGGTGGCCGGGTCGAAGCCCAGGCCGAGCGCGAGGTACGTGGCGGCGAAGTCGGTGAGCGCGACGTGGTGGGCGAAGCGCAGCAACGGGTCGGTGGCCGGCGCGTCGACGAGGGAGACGCGCACGCCGGCGTCCTCGGCGACGGACACGATGGTCGCGGTCAACCGCTCGTCGGCGCCGTCGCTCGTGTCGCGGAGCATGATGAGCCGCAGCGGGGGCCGCGTCGGTCCGTCGAGGAACGGGTCGGCGAAGATGTCCTCGGCCCCACCGTCGGCGCCGCCGCCGGACAGCGGCCCGTCGAAGCACGCGACGATCTGGCTCGCCGCGTCGGGCAGTGCGCCGTGGGCCACGGGGACACGGCCGGTCCGGCCGAACATCCCCGCCGCGCGGCGGGCTGCGACGCCGCCGAACGGTCCCTCCCCCAGGACGATCGGCGCAGACTCGGCGATCTCGGTGGCCAGGACCTTGGCGGGGTTGACGAACGACTCCGACGAGGGGCGCGCCTCGGTGGCGCACCGGTCGAGCACGTCGGCGAGCGCCCCGAGCGTCTCGGTCCCCGCGGGCGCGATGCCGAGCGCGTCGGCGGCGAGGAGGGTGGGCGTCGCCTGCGCCCACATCGACGTGCGTGACGAGGACCCCGAGACGGGGATCGGCACGTGGACGCCGCGCGCCCGGGCGCTGACCTCGGCCAGGGGCGAGTCGGCCGCGCCGATGGTCAGCAGGGAGGCGCCCCGCCGCTGCGCCTCGGCGGCGAGGGCGAGGGCGCCGGCGGCGCGGCCCGACTGCGACACGGCGATGACGAGGTCGAGCGAGCCCACCCAGCCCGGCAGCGGCCCGGCGGAGCAGCTCTGCACCGGCAGGGACGCCCCGGCGCAGGCGAGCGCCTCGAAGAGGTCCGCGACGGCCGCCGAACCGCCGGCCGCCGCGACGACGACACCGCGGGGCTCGACGTCACGCAGCCGCTCGAGCCCCGCGTCGGCGGCCGCCTCGAGGGACCGACGCACCTGGGCTCCGGCCGAGGCGAGCGCGCGCAGGGTGTCGCTGCGGTCCAGGGCCGCGAGCGTCCCCTCGTCGTCGAGGCGGGTCTCGTCGAACACGGCGCCGACCGCGTCAGCCGTCGGTGCGCCGGGCGAGGTCGACGAGCAGCACGGGCACCCCGGACTCGACCGGGTAGGCGAGATGGTCGGTGGCACAACGCAGCTCGGGCGTCTCGCCCG
>NZ_JBNDHY010000150.1:0-10302 GCF_056755315.1 Monashia sp. HAY1-2A | reverse complement strand
TTCGAGCAGGACGAGCACTGGCTCGGCTACGAGCGGATCACCGACATCGCCGACCTGCCCGTCCTCTTCGGCCTGCCCCGCCCCTGACGCGGGCACCCAACAGCTAACCGCCCGACCATCGACACCAGACCGAAGGAACAGCTCATGCATCCGTACGTCCACGTATCCGCGGCCACGATCCTGGGAGAGCTCGAGCCCAACGGACACCGAGCCGGCTTCGACTCGGGCGACCCCAGGACCTCCATCCTCACATTCGACACGGCGGTCAAGACGGGCGTCTGGGAGTGCCAGCCCGGCGGCTGGCAGTCGACCCGGGAGGACACCGAGGTGTGCTACATCGTGAGCGGGCGCGCGATCGTCACCGAGGGGGACACCGGCGCGAGCTACGAGATCTCGGCGGGCGACGTCATCGTGCAGCCCAAGGGATGGTCCGGCCGCTGGGACGTCGTCGAGACCATTCGCAAGGTGTACTGCCACGGGTTCGACTGAGGGTGGTTCGACAGCTGGGGGCATGGCAGTCCCGGCATTGATATGGTCGACAAACGACCAGAAAGGCGGCCACATGGACCTCAAGCTCGGCGGGCTGGAACGCAGGACGACCCCGGAGGGGATCTACCGGATGCTCCGCGCCGCCATCCTGGAGGGGCGCGTGCCACCCGGCGGACAGCTGCGCGAGAGGGACATCGCCGCGGACCTCGGGGTCAGCCGGTCTCCTCTTCGAGAGGCACTGACCAAGCTCGAGGAGGAGGGCCTGGTCGTGAAGTTCCCCTTCCGTGGCGCGTTCGTGGTGGAGGTGAGCGCCCACGAGGTGGCGGAGATCGCGTCGGTCCGGTTGCTGGTCGAGCCGTATGCCGGGGAGCTGGCCCTGGACGCGCTGCGCGGTCCCGAGCGGCCCAGGTTCACCCGGACGATCGAGGACCTGCGTCGGGCGGCGGTTGACGACGACGTCCCGGCCAGCATCGACGCCCACCTCCAGTTCCACAGTCTGTTCTACGACCTGTCGGGCCACGGCGTCCTCCGCAGCCTCTGGCACGGCTGGGAGACCAAGCTGCGCCTGTACTTCTCGGTGGACCATCGCTCCTACAGCGACCTGCACGCCATCGCGGACGAGCACGAGAGGCTCGCCGAGGTCGCTCTGCAGGGCGGCACGGACGCGTTCCGGCGGGCGCTGGCGGACCACTTCCCGTCAGCGCTCGCCGGCACGCGCGAGCCAGGAAACCCACCCCCTCCGAGCATGCTCGAGCACCGGGGCGCCGGCTTCTGACCGGCGCCCTGACGCGCCTTCGAGTCGCGCCTCGGCGCCGGGACGGGCCGGCCCGGACGCCGCCGAACACGCCAGGAGCGGTCGGCCCCCTCGACGTCCGTCGGCTACTCGACGAGGACCACGCACAGCGTCCGCGGGCCGTGCACCCCCTCGACGCGGTCGAGCTCGATGTCGCTGGTTGCGCTGGGGCCGCTGACCCAGGTCAGGGGCCGGCCCGCCTCGACGCTGGGGCGCAGGGCAGCGACCGCCTCGGGGACGGTGCGCACGACCTGGTCGGCGCGGACGAGGCACACGTGCAGGTCAGGCAGGAGGCTCAGGCCGCGTCGTCCCTGCCCCGGACCGTGGTCGAGCACGATCGTCCCGGTCTCGGCGACGGCGACCGCCGCCGCCGTGACCACCGCGTCGACTCCCTCGACGTCGTGCACGTCCGCGACGTCGCGCTCGCGCACCACGTGCCCGGGCAGCTCGGTGCCGAAGCCTTCGGGGACGACGACGGAGAACGCCTTCCCGAGTGACTCCCTGAGCACCTCCGCGAGCGCCGCCGCCACCCCCGTGGCCGGGCACCTGACGACCGTCGCCCGGTAGTCCTCCACGCGCTCGACGAACAGCTCGATCAGAGTCGGAGCGGCCGCCGCAGCAGCAGACGCGCCTGGGGGACGGCTGTCCGGCGAGTCCGTCCTGGGATGGTGGGTTCCTCTGGTGGACAAAGCCGTTCGCACTCGCTCGAGGATCTCGGCCCGGGCCGCACTGGTGTCCGGGAGACCGCTCTGCCGTGTCATCGCTCCTCCTCTCGCGTCGTGCCGCCGTCGCGCAGCTCACCGTCGCGGGTGCGTGCCCACCACTGCCGGAAAGTCTCGGTCGGCGGCACCGGTGCGTCGCGGGCCTCACTCCACGCCGAGAGCGGCCACGGCAGCCGCGTGAGGCGGACGCGTCGGCCGAGCAGCCGGCCCGCTGTCGTCGCCGCACGCTGTGCCTTCTCCAGGCGCGTCGCCGTGGCGAACGTGAAGGCGCCCGCCTTCATGGCCGCAGCCTCCGGAGTCGGCACGCCACCTCGGTGGTCGTCGACGACCTTCGTGCGCAGGTGCACGAGGAGCTCCGGGATCTCGATGCGGACGGGGCAGGCGTCGAAGCACGCGCCGCACAGCGTCGAGGCGTAGGGCAGCGACTGCTCGAGGGCACCCTGCCGGCCGCGGAGCTGGGGACCGAGGACTGCGCCGATCGGGCCGGGGTAGACCGAGCCGTACGCGTGCCCGCCGACGCGCTCGTAGACCGGGCAGACGTTGAGGCAGGCCGAGCAGCGGATGCACCTCAGCGCCTGCCGGCCGACGACGTCCGCGAGCACGTTGGTGCGGCCGTTGTCGACGAGCACGACATGCACGTCCTGGGGTCCGTCGGGTCGCCTGTCCGTGCTCGTGACGCCGGTCCACATCGACGTGTACGGGTTCATCCGCTCGCCCGTGGACGATCGCGGCAACAGCTCCAGGAAGACCGCCAGGTCGTCCCAGGTGGGGACGAGCTTCTCGATGCCGACGACGCTGATGAGGGTGTCGGGCAGGGTCAGGCACATGCGGCCGTTGCCCTCGGACTCGACGACGACGAGCGTGCCGGTCTCTGCGACAGCGAAGTTGGCCCCTGAGACGGCGACCTTGGCGCGCAGGAACTTCTCGCGCAGATGGAGCCGCGCTGCCTCGGCCAGCCGGGCGGGCTCGTCGGTGAGGTCGTGAGGCGCGGGACGCCCGACCCGGGCCATCTCGCGGCGGAAGATCTCACGCACCTCGGCGCGGTTGCGATGGATGGCCGGGACGAGGATGTGGCTCGGCAGGTCGTCGCCGAGCTGGACGATGAGCTCGGCGAGGTCGGTCTCCCAGGCGTGGACGCCGGCCGCCTCGAGGGCCTCGTTGAGGCCGATCTCCTGCGTGGCCATCGACTTGACCTTGACCACCTCGGGGGTCTCGTCGCCCAAGGTCCGATCCTTCGCGATGGCCACGACGATGGCGTTGGCCTCAGCGGCGTCGCGGGCCCAGTGCACCGTGGCACCCGCCTCCGTGAGCCGCGCCTCGAGCTCGAGCAGGTACGTGTCGAGGTGGGCGAGAACACGGTCCTTGGCCGCAGCGCCCTTGACCCGCAAGGCCTCCCAGTCCTCGACCTCCCCGACGACGGCGGCCCGCTTGGTCCGGATCGTCGCCGTCGCGTGACCGAGGTTGCGTCGCAGCTGCGTGTCGGCCACGGCTGCCCGCGCGGCCTCCGGGAAGGCCGGCATGCCGACGAAGGTGCGGCTCATCGGACCCCCTTCGGCGCGAACGGCGCGTCCTCGGTCGAGGCAAGCACCTCGGCCAGGTGGAGCGTGCGCACCCCCGCCCGCTGCCGGGACAACAGGCCGCCGACGTGGGCGAGGCACGAGTTGTCGCCGGCGACGAGCACCTCGGCACCGGTCTCGCGCACGTGCCGGGCCTTGTCCGAACCCATGGCGACCGACACGTCCGGGTTCTTCATGGCGAAGGTCCCGCCGAAACCGCAGCACTCCTCCGCCCTCGGCAGCTCGACCAGGTCGATCCCCCGTACGGCCCGCAACAACCGCAGCGGCCGGTCGCCGACCCGGATCATCCGCAGCGAGTGGCACGTCGGGTGATACGTCACGCGGTGGGGGAAGTACGCGCCGACGTCGACGACGCCGAGCACGTCGACGAGGAACTCCGACAGCTCGTGCACCCGCGGCGTCAGCGAAGCGACCGCCCGTTCGAGCGCCACGTCACCTGCCCGCCGCGCCAGTCCGGCGTGCTGCTCGCGCACGGACCCGGTGCACGACCCCGACGGCACAACGACCGCATCGAAACCACCGAACACCTCGACGAAGGAACGGACGAGCGGCACTGACTCAGCGGCGTACCCGGTGTTGGTGAACATCTGGCCGCAGCACGTCTGGGCCGTCGGGAACTCGACCCGGCACCCGAGGCGCTCGAGCAGCGTCACCACCGCCGCCGGCGTCGAGGGCCACATCGTGTCGTTGAAGCACGTGGCGAACAGCGCGACTCTCACAACAGCACGCTACGGCCGTCGGGCCTGCGGAGGGGCCGAGGCACGAGATTGTCGGTGCGGCCGTGAGCTGTCATCATTCCGCCGGAGGCCGGGGTGCTCTCCGGCGGTTGACCACGCTCGACAAGGTGAGCGCCGTGACCGTGTCCCGGACGCCTGGCATCCTGGCGATGTCCTCCCAGACGCCGCGTACCCGTTCGAGGGAGCCCGCCTCCACGCGCACCATGATGTCGAAGTCGCCGCTGAGGATCTCGCAGATGACGACCTCGGGGATGCGCTTGAGCGCAGCCAGGACGTCTCCACCTCGCAGGCGGTCCTGGCGGTAGACGAGTACGACCGCCGAGACGGCATCGCCCGTTCCGTCGCCGGCCCGGACGATGGTGTAGCCGGCGATGTGTCCTTGCCGCTCGAGTCGCTCGATGCGCTGGC
This sequence comes from Monashia sp. HAY1-2A, assembly GCF_056755315.1. Classification (NCBI taxonomy): domain Bacteria; kingdom Bacillati; phylum Actinomycetota; class Actinomycetes; order Micrococcales; family Intrasporangiaceae; genus Intrasporangium; species Monashia sp. HAY1-2A. Next base: position 5,576 of record NZ_JBNDHY010000150.1, on the reverse strand, counting down.
GTACGGCGTTGCGCGACAGCAGCACCTGGCCGGCGAGCTCGGCGTAGGAGACCCGGGCGTTGCGGGTCAGCTCGGCAATGATCTTCTGGTCAATGGCGTCCACGGTGACCGCCTCCTCCGGGGCCGAGTTCGCGGTCAGGCAGAGGGCCTCCGGCCGCACCGGTGTGTCGTGTGCCTGCGCCACGCTCCGGGCCCTTCACGCACGCGGTCCACGACCACTGGCCCGGCTGCTGCGACACCGTGCGAAGGCTAGGGAGTTGCGGGGGCGGCCGTCCAGACCGCCACAGCACGACAAGACAGATTGCTCCTGGCCGACGAGTCCGCTAGACGAACGAGCGAGGCCGAGCGGCCTCAGAGCGCCGAATGGTCCGACGCGGATGTGCGCCGGCGGGGGCCTCCGCGAGTTCCACCTGCGGTCAAAGCGCCGGGAGGAGCGCACCAACGTGCCCTTGCAGGTCATCGGTTACTGCTGGACAAAAAGTGGCCGAAAGGGTGTCCTCGCCGGGCAAACGGCTGCATATGCGCTGGCCTATCACATGATCGCCCGGCTTTGCACCGTCGATCTGGACGTGCCTTCAGCAGCGGCCCTAGCGTTGTCAGGTCAGACCTTCCAGCGGATGCCGTCGAGCACCGCGGACGTCTGGAAGGAGACGGGGTCGAGCCGCGGCCACCCCATCGGGGTGAGCTGACCCGGCTCACGCTACGCAACCCTCGCCCTCCGCTGCCACACACGCCTCAGCAGGAGAATCATTGATGCACACACGTTTCCGGGCTGGCCTTGCGCTCGCTGCCATCGCCGCTGCCCTGCCCCTCACCGCATGTAGCGAAGCGGCGAACGCCACGAAGCCGGCCGCGTCCGCCCCGGTGGAACACACCGACGACATCTCGAACGGGGTCCCGACCGACACCGCTGCCGCCAAGCTGGTCCCGCCGGACGTCCGCACGTCGGGCAAGCTGGTTGTGGCCATGGACCTCGAGGCTCCGCCGACCAACTTCATCGCGAGCGACAACACGACACCGATCGGGTTCAACGTCGACATCGCCCGGCTCATCGCCAAGAAGCTGGGTCTGCAGCTCGAGATCAAGAACGTCAAGTTCGACACGATCATCCCCGGGCTCGACGGCGGTCGGTACAACCTCACGGTGTCAGGGATGTCGGCCAACGAGGACCGCCTGAAGGTCCTCGACATGGTCTTCTACTTCAAGAACGGTTCGTCGATCGCCGTCGCCCATGGCAACCCGAAGAACCTCACGAACGACACGCTCTGTGGCATGAGCATCGGCGTGCAGTCGGGCTCGGTGCAGGAGCTGAAGCGCCTCCCGACCCTTTCCCAGAAGACCTGCGAGTCCAAGGGCAAGCCTGCGATCAAGCCCGTCTCGCTGCCGAGCGTGCAGGACGCGCTGACCCAGGTCGCCTCTCATCGGATCGACGGTGTCTTCTACGACACGACATCGCTGAACTGGGCCGACGCGCAGCAGCCGAACACCTTCCAGGTGCTCAAGCCCCAGGTCGCCACGGCGGACAACGCCGTCGCCCTCGCCAAGGGCTCCCCCTTGACGCCGGCCGTCCAGGCGGCGATCCAGTCGATCATCGACAGCCCCAAGTACAAAGAGGCGCTCAACCGTTGGGGATTCCCCTCCCTTGGCATCGACAAGGCCTCCATCGCGACCCCCCAGGGCTGACGCCTCGTCAGGGCAACAGCGCGGCTGGGCGGTGGCAACCTCCGTCGCCACCGCCCAGCCACCCGGAAAGGAACTGAACCATGGCGGAACTCCCTCCCGAGGACAAGCCCCGCGTTCGGCTCAAGCGCCCGGTCGACTACGTCCTCTGGGTGCTCGCAGCCGGAACGATCGCGGCTCTGGTCTACACGCTCGTCGCGAACGAGAACTACCGCTGGCCGGTCGTCCTGAAGTACTTCACGGCCGAGTCCATCATCCACGGCATCTGGATCACGTTGCTGCTGACCATGGTGAGCATGGTGCTGGGAATCGTCCTGGGACTGGTTCTCGCCCTGATGCGCTCGTCGTCCCAGCTACCGGTCTCCGGTCTGGCGCGGCTCTACATCACGTTCTTCCGCGGGACGCCGGTGCTGGTGCAGCTCGTCTTCTGGTTCAACATCGCAGCGCTGTATCCGCGTCTGTCGATCGGGGTCCCGTTCACGGACATCTCGATGCCGGTCGACGTCAACGAGCTGCTCAGCCCCCTGACGGCAGCCCTCATCGGACTGACGCTGAACCAGGCCGCCTACATGGCGGAGATCATCCGGGGCGGTTTCGCCGCGGTGGGACGTGGCCAGCTCGAGGCGGCCGAGTCTCTCGGCATGCACGGGTTCGACAAGCTCAGGACGGTGATCCTCCCGCAGACGCTGCCGTCCATCATCCCTCCCATCGGCAACCAGTTCATCGGGATGCTCAAGGAGACGTCCCTGGTGAGCGTCCTGGGGGTGGCCGACCTGCTGCAGAGCGCCCAGGCGATCTATGCCCGGACCTACGAGACGATCCCGCTGCTCATCGTCGCCAGCATCTGGTACCTGATCATGACCCTGGCCCTGAGCGTGCCGCAGTCGATGATCGAGCGCCGGTTCTCCCGACCCTCCCGCACGGTGAAGTCGAGTCGCACCGTCAGTGGGAGTGGCGGTCCGCGGACCGTCGAACTCGTCCAGAAGGAGTCGTTGCTGTGAGTGAAGGAACCATCCTCGCCCGAAAGCTGCACAAGAGCTTCGGCGACAATCCCGTCCTCCGCAGCATCGACTTCGAGGTCGCGGCGGGTGAGATCTCCTGCATCATCGGACCCAGCGGGTCGGGCAAGTCCACGCTGCTGCGCTGTCTCAACGGCCTGGAGACCGTCGACCGAGGCGTCCTGAAGGTGAACGGCGAGGACCTCGGCTACGTCGAGCACCCCCACGCCTTCCACGCCGTGGGGCCCCGCCGGCTGGCGAAGCAACGCACCCGGGTCGGCATGGTCTTCCAGCAGTTCAACCTGTTCCCCAACATGACGGCGCTCGACAACGTCATGTCCGGACCGGTGGTCGTCAAGAAGGTCTCACGCGACGTCGCCCGGGAGCAGGCGCGCACCTTGTTGGCGAGGGTCGGCCTGAGCCAGTGCGAGAAGCAGTACCCGGCGCAGATGTCGGGTGGACAGCAGCAGCGTGTCGCGATCGCCAGGGCCCTGGCCATGCAGCCCAGCATCCTGCTCTTCGACGAGCCGACGAGCGCCCTGGACCCGGAGAAGGTCGGCGAGGTGCTCGACGTCATGAGGGACGTCGCCAGTGCGGGGATGACCATGGTCGTCGTGACTCACGAGATGGGCTTCGCCCGGGAGGTGGCCCAGAACCTGGTCTTCATGGACGGCGGCGTCATCGTCGAGCGTGGCGATGCCAGAGAGGTTCTCAGCAATCCGCAGGAACGCCGCACCCAGGAGTTTCTCGAATGCGTCATCTGACACGTCGAGGACGGGACGCCGGGCCCATCAGCTCCCGCGGTCGTGGCCGGGCCGCCACCATCCCGCGCCCACCGTCCAGCATCATTCACGATTCGGAGAGACGATCGTCATGAACTTCACGACATACCCCATGAACGGGCCGGATGCGGTGGCAGCACTCCCACCGGCACACGACAACCCGTGGTCGCGGAGCCTGTGGCTCGAAGGCGTCGTCGGGGACCTGATGCCGAGGGAGCAGCTGTCCGGTGACCACGCGTGCGACGTCGCGATCGTCGGCGCCGGCTTCGGCGGGCTGTGGACGGCCTACTACCTCAAGGCGGCCGACCCCTCCCTGCGGGTCACGGTCGTCGAGGCCGAGATCGCGGGGTTCGGCGCTGCCGGTCGCAACGGCGGCTTCGTGTCCGCCGGGATCGCCGGCAGCGGCGCACGCTACGCCCGCACCGGCGGCTGGGACAGCATCCTGCGGGCCGAGCGCGAGGTCCAGCGCGGGGTCGACGAGATCGGCCGCGTCGTGGCGGCCGAAGGCATCGACTGCGGCTACACGAAGTCGGGTGCGCTCACGCTGGCGACCACGGAGCCGCAAGTACAGCGTCTCCACCAAAGGGTCGATGCCAAGCACCGTTTCGGGCTGGGTCCCGAGGACATCAGGCTGCTCACGGTCGAGGAGTGCGCCGACCTCGTCCGGGGCGCTGAGGGCGTTCTCGCGGGAACCTTCACGCCGCACTGCGCTCGAGTCGACCCCGCCCGGCTGGCCCGCGGACTGGCCGCTGCCTGCGAGCGCCTCGGGGTGACGATCTACGAGCAGAGTCGGGCAGAGCGCTTGGGCCCCAAGGTGGTCCAGTGCCGGAACGGACGAGTGCTGGCCGATGTCGTGGTTCGGGCCACGGAGTCCTACACGATCCGCGAGCGCGGACAGCGACGCGGCTTCCTGCCCCTCTACTCCCTGATGATCGCCACCGAACCGCTCCCGCAGGAGACGTGGGACGAGCTCGGCTGGCGGGACGGCATGGGTATCGGCGACGTGAGGCACCTCTACTACTACGCCCAGCGCACGGTCGACGGTCGGATCGCCCTGGGCGGCCGAGGGGCGCCGTACCGGCTGACCAACCCCATCTCCCCCGAGAACGAGCGCGACGCCGGGGTCTTCCAGAGGCTCACCGAGACCCTGCGCGAGGCGTTCCCGGCAACGGCGCAGGCTCGCATCACCCACCACTGGGGCGGGCCCCTGGCGGTCCCGCGCGACTGGTGCATGCGAACGACGTTCGACCGCACCACGGGAATGGGATTCGTCGGTGCGTTCGGCGGTCACGGCGTCACGGCCGCCAACATCTCCGGCCGCACCATGCGCGACCTGATCCTGGGCCACAACACCGACCTGACCTCGCTGCCCTGGGTCGGGCACCACACCCGCAACTGGGAACCCGAGCCGCTGCGGTTCGTCGCCTCGAGGGCCATCACCAGGACGCTCGCGTCGTCCGACGCCTACGAGGAGCGGACCGGCAAGCCGGCGAAGCGGGCATGGCTGGTCAAGCCGTTCCTGCCACCGAGCTGACTGACGCCCAGCCGACCTTCCCAAGACACACCAAAGGAGAACCTCAATGCTGCCGTACCTGCACGTACCCGCCGCCACGATCCTCGGCGAGCTCGAGCCCAACGGTCACCGCCCCGGCTACGACTCCGGTGACCCCCAGACGTTCAAGCTGTCGTTCGACACCGATCCCGTCGCCAAGACCGGCGTCTGGGAGTGCCAGCCCGGAGGCTGGGAGGTGACGCCTCGCGTGGACACCGAGGTGTGCTACATCCTGAGCGGCCGCGCGACCATCACCGACCACGCGACCGGCAACCGCTTCGAGATCACCGGCGGCGACGTGATCGTTCAGCCCAAGCACTGGACGGGCCGCTGGGACGTGACCGAGACCATTCGGAAGTTCGCCTGCCACGGCTTCGACTGAGTGGCGTCCCACCCGGCACGGGCGTCACCGAGACGTCGCCTCCCCGGGTGGACGCATGGCGGTCCGCGTAACCCAGGAAGCGGGGGGGGGGGGGGGGGGGGGGGGGGGGGGGGGGGGGGGGGGGGGGGGGTGGGGGGGGCGGGGAGGAAACAAAAAAAGGAGCAGGAAGGGGGGGGGGGGGG
>NZ_JBNDHY010000149.1:0-10324 GCF_056755315.1 Monashia sp. HAY1-2A | reverse complement strand
CCCCCCCCCCAAAAAAAACCCCCCCCCCCCAGATTACTACGCGTCTCGTGGGCTCGGAGATGTGTATAAGAGACAGGCCACCGGCCGGCCCCGCTCGTCCTTGCCGGGCAGCCCGGCTGATGTCACCGGCCCGTCATCGCGTCGGGCCGCGGAGGTCGAGGACGCCGGGCGCCGCGTTGGCGGACTGGCGTGCATCGTTCGAGGCGACCCGTTCGAGGTAGCTGCGCGACTTGGCGACCTCGGTCTCGAGCGTGCCGATCGTCGCGGCCATGGTGTCGAGCGCCCGCACCTTGAACTGGTCGATGGTGTCCATCGTCTCGTAGATGTTCGCAAAGGCCTTCTGCAGCGCCTCGATCGACAGCGTCGAGCCGGCGGCCTGCTCCTGGATGCGAGCCGAGTTCTGCTTGAGGGCCTCGGAGGTGCGCTCGATGAGCCCGGACGTCGTGGTGTTGAGCGCCGTGATCTGGTCGAGGACGAGCTGCTGGTTGTTCAGCGCCTGGGCCACGATGACGGCGGTGCGCAGCGCCGACACGGTGGTCGTCGTCGCGCGGTCGACGCCCTTGATGAGCTCGATGTTGTTCTTGATGATGATGTCGATGGCCAGGTAGTTCTGGATCGACACGGCCAGCTGCGTCAGCAGGTCCTGGTGCTTCTGCCGGACGTAGAACAGGACGTCCTCGCGCAGCGCCTTGGCCTTCTCCGGGTCGGTGACCTCGAGGGTCGCGACCTGCGCGGCGAGCTTGGCGTCGAGCCGCTCGGCGACGTAGACGTACTGGTTGAGCCGGCCCATCGACTCCCAGAGGTTCTTCTTCTCGAGGTTGAGCGCGACGTTGTCCTTGGTCAGCTCGTCCTGGCCGGACTGGAGCGAGTGCAGGATGCCGTTGAGGTGGCTCTGGGCCGACTGGTACTTGCGGAAGTAGTCGGTGACCCGGTCGCCGAACGGGATCATGCCGAGGAGCTTCTTGGCGCCCTGGGCCTGGGCGGGGTCGAGGTCCTCGACCGTGCGCCGGAGGTCGAGCAGCGTCTTGCCGACCTTCGAGCTGCCGGACAGGCCGCCCTCGTTGAGGGCCTTGACCGGCATCTGGAGCATCCGGTTGCTGCTCTCGGCGGCGAACCGGATCTCGTCGGTGCCCATGCTGCGCACGTCGGCCGCCCTGGACTCCCACTCGGGGGACTTCGCGGTGGTGCGCATGAGGCCGTCGAGGTAGGTGTCGACCTTCGAGTCGAGTCCGGGCAGCGCGGCCTCGGGCACGGCCGGGGCCATCTTCGGCGCCGCGGTCTCGGCGACCGGCTGGGCCGGTGCCGGGGCGGTGAGGACGAAGGCCTCGCTCGGCGGCGGGGCGAGAGGCGTCACCTGCTGAGCGGGGGCTGCCGGAGCTGCTGCGGCCTGGGCGGCGGGCTGGTCGGTCATCGTGCGACGGGTCCTTCCCCTCGGTGCCGGCCGCGTCGGCGACGCGACCGAAGTCCCTCGCCCGCGGGTCGGCCCCGGCTGCGCGCCGGGCCCGTGACCCGTCTCGGGCGTACGGCCACTCTACGTGCCGCGCGCCTGCGACGGGACGGCGATCTGCGGGGTTCCACGACGCCCGGAGGCCGCGTCCCGGGAGCCCTCGCGAGGGAGGTGTCGAGAGACCCGGGAACGCGGCCGACGGGGGCAACCACGGTTCGGTGCCAGGGGAAACACCGAGCCGCGGTCGCGTTTCGTGGGGCGCCCCACGCTCCTGGAACGACACGGGCCCCGCGGGAGTTCCGCGGGGCCCGGCCGGTTCTCGGGACGGATGCGTCCCGGGGCGTCCCCGGGGCATCCCCGCGCGCGTCAGCCGAGCTGCCAGGAGCGCTTGCTCAGGCCGAACCAGAAGCCGTCGATGACGCTCTCGGAGCCCAGGTTCCCCGACGCGGAGGCGGCTCCGAGCGTCACGAACAGCGGTGCGAAGTGCTCGGTCCGCGGGTGCGCCTCGTGCGCGGCCGGGGCCTTGGCGGCGAAGTCGAGCAACGCGTCGACGTCCTGGGCGGCCATGGCCTCCCGGGCCCAGTGGTCGAACTCGGCGCTCGCCTGCGGGGGAGTGCCGTCGGCACCGCCGGCCGGGTTGAACCAGCGCAGGTTGTGGGTCGTGAAGCCGGAGCCGACGATGAGGGTGCCCTGCTCGCGCAGCGGCGCCAGGCGCCGGCCGATCTCGAAGAGGCCGCGCGGGTCGAGCGTCGGCATCGACATCTGCAGGACCGGCACGTCGGCGTCGGGGAACATCTCCTTCAGCGGGACGTACGCGCCGTGGTCGAGGCCACGGGCCTCGTCGCGGTGCACCTCGTGGCCGGGCGAGCTCAGCAGGCGCGTCACCTCGTCGGCCAGCTGCGGGGCGGCGGGCGCGTCGTAGGTGACCTCGTAGTACTTCTGCGGGAAGCCCCAGAAGTCGTAGGTCAGCGGTGCGCCGGTCGTCGAGCCGAGCGTCGTCGGGGCGTCCTCCCAGTGCGCGGAGACGATGAGGACGTCCTTCGGCTTCGGCAGGTCGGCCGACCACGCGGACAGCTCGGCCGTCCAGCGCCGGTCGTCGGCGAGCGGCGGGGCGCCGTGGCTGAGGTAGAGGACGGGTGCGGCGGACATGGGGGCTCCTCCCAACAAGTTGAACTCTAAACTACCATGGGAACGCCGTCCGGGCGGGCTTTCTTCCCCGCCGACGGCCTGCCCGGTGCACCGGCGCGCGTGGGCCCTGCCGATGCCACGTGCCGCGGGCTGTTACGGTCAGGGCGCGTCCACGTCGGAGCAGCGACGAATCCGCTGCACGTGAGACCGGGAAGTCGTAGGTGTGTCATGGCTGCAGGCAAGGGCCGCAAGCTCGTCATCGTCGAGTCGCCCGCGAAGGCGAAGACGATCGCCGGGTACCTCGGCGGGGACTTCGAGGTCGAGGCGTCGGTGGGTCACATCCGCGACCTGCCGAACCCGTCCGAGCTGCCGGCCGACATGAAGAAGGGCCCGTTCGGCAAGTTCGCCGTCGACGTCGACAACGGCTTCGAGCCGTACTACGTCGTCGACCCGGACAAGAAGAAGAAGGTCGCCGACCTCAAGCGCCTCCTCAAGGACGCGAGCGAGCTCTACCTCGCCACCGATGAGGACCGCGAGGGCGAGGCCATCGCCTGGCACCTGCTCGAGGCCCTCAAGCCGCGGGTCCCGGTCAAGCGCATGGTCTTCCACGAGATCACCCGCGAGGCCATCCAGCGCGCCGTCAACGACACCCGTGAGCTCGACACCCGACTCGTCGACGCCCAGGAGACCCGCCGCATCCTCGACCGCCTCTACGGCTACGAGGTCAGCCCGGTCCTGTGGCGCAAGGTGCGCCAGGGGCTGTCGGCCGGACGCGTCCAGTCCGTCGCGACGCGGATGGTCGTCGAGCGCGAGCGCGAGCGGATGGCCTTCGTCAAGGCGTCCTACTGGGACGTCGAGGGCGAGTTCACGCCCGGGGGCGAGCAGCAGCGCTTCGCCGCGCGCCTGGCCTCCGTCGACGGTGCCCGCGTCGCCACCGGCCGCGACTTCTCGGACGCCGGCGAGCTGACCGGCAGGGGCGTCGTCCACCTCGACGAGGCCCTGGCCCGACGCATCGCCGAGGCGTGCACCGGCGCCGACGCGCGCGTCACCGACGTGCAGGAGAAGCCGTACACCCGCCGTCCGTCGGCCCCGTTCACCACCTCGACGCTGCAGCAGGAGGCCTCGCGCAAGCTGCGCCTGAGCAGCAAGAACGCGATGCGCGTGGCCCAGCGTCTCTACGAGAACGGCTACATCACCTACATGCGTACCGACAGCACGACGCTGTCGGACGCTGCCCTCACCGCCGCCCGCAGCCAGGCCCGCGACATGTACGGCGCCGAGTACGTGCCCGAGTCGCCGCGCCGCTACGAGAAGAAGGTCAAGAACGCGCAGGAGGCCCACGAGGCCATCCGGCCCGCCGGCGACCGGTTCCGCAGCCCGGCCCAGGTGGCCGGCGAGCTGCGCGGCGAGGAGTTCGCCCTCTACGAGCTGATCTGGAAGCGCACCGTCGCCTCCCAGATGGCCGACGCCCGCGGCTCGACGGCCACGGTGCGGCTGTCCGTCGACACCCCCGTCGACGGCGCCCGCCAGGTCGAGTTCAGCGCGAGCGGAACCGTCATCACCTTCAAGGGCTTCCTCGCCGCCTACGAGGAGGGCCGCGACGACGAGGCCGTGGCGCGCGCCGACGCGGCCGCCGAGGAGCGCCGCCTGCCCCGGCTGTCCCCGGGCGTGGCCATCGAGGTCGTGCGTGCCGAGGCCGACGGGCACGAGACGAGCCCGCCCGCCCGTTACACCGAGGCGACGCTCGTCAAGGCGATGGAGGAGCGCGGCATCGGCCGCCCGTCCACGTACGCCGCGACCATCGGCACGATCCAGGACCGCGGCTACGTCTTCACCAAGGGCCAGGCCCTCGTGCCGACGTGGCTCGCGTTCGCCGTGACCCGCCTGCTCGAGGAGCACTTCGGAGAGCTCGTCGACTACGAGTTCACCGCGTCCATGGAGGAGGACCTCGACCGCATCGCCGGTGGCGAGGAGGGCCGCGCCGACTGGCTCAAGCGGTTCTACTTCGGCACCGAGGCCACCTCCGGCGCGGGGCTCAAGCAGCTCGTCGACGACCTCGGCGAGATCGACGCCAGGGAGATCAGCACCATCCCCCTCGGTGACGGCATGGTCGTGCGCGTCGGTCGCTACGGCCCCTACGTGGAGGAGGTCGGGCCCCGCGGCGTCGACCTCGAGACCGGCGAGGTCGCCGAGGGGGCTGACGGGTCCGCCACACCGCGCCGGGCGACGATCACCGACGACGTCGCGCCGGACGAGATGACGCCCGAGAAGGCCCGCGAGCTGCTCGAGGTCGCCGCCGACGACGGCCGGGTCCTCGGGCAGGACCCCGAGACCGGGCGCGACGTCGTCGCCCGCGCCGGACGCTACGGCCCGTACGTCACGGAGGTCATCGAGGACGAGGACGCGTCCGGTGGTGAGAAGCCCAAGGGCCGCAGGGTGGCCAAGGTCAAGCCTCGCACGGCCTCGTTGTTCAAGGACATGGACCTCGCCACCATCGACCTCGAGACCGCGCTGAAGCTGCTCAGCCTCCCGCGCCTCGTCGGCGTCGACGCCGAGGGCGTGGAGATCACCGCGCAGAACGGCCGCTACGGCCCGTACCTCAAGAAGGGCACGGACTCGCGCTCGCTGCAGACCGAGCAGCAGCTGTTCGACATCACGCTCGAGGAGGCGCTGGCGATCTACGCCCAGCCCAAGCAACGCGGGCGTGCCGCGTCGGCGCCGCTCAAGGAGCTCGGCACCGACCCGGTGAGCGGCAAGCCGGTCGTCGTCAAGGACGGCCGCTTCGGCCCGTACGTCACCGACGGCGAGACGAACGCGACGCTGCGCAAGGACGACGACCCGGCCTCGATCTCGCCCGAGCGCGGCTACGAGCTGCTCGCCGAGAAGCGCGCCAAGGGCCCGACGACGCGCAAGCGCGCCGCGACGAAGTCGACCCGCAAGACGGCCAGGAAGACCACGACGAAGAAGGCGGCATCCAAGAAGTCCTGACCGCCTCTGCGCCTCGCGCTAGCGTCGCCGTGTGATCGAGATCCGACGCCTCGGGCCGGCCGACCGGGACCGGTGGGAGTCGCTCTTCCGGGCCTACATCGCCTTCTACGGGCGCGAGCTGGACCAGTCCGCCTACGACAGGGCCTGGCGCGAGATCGGTTCGGACGCAAGGCTGCACGGTCTGGGTGCCTGGCTCGGGGGCGAGCTCGTCGGCATCACGCACTTCCTGGTTCACCCGAGCTCCAGCGAGCCCGACCTCTGCTACCTCGAGGACCTCTTCACCGACCCGGGCGTGCGCGGGCGAGGGGTCGCGCGGGCGCTCATCGCCGCGGTGCGCGAGTGGGCGCGCGGGCAGGGCTGCGGGAGCGTCTACTGGCAGACGCACGAGACCAACGCGGTCGCCCGCCGGCTCTACGACGAGGTGGCGAGCTACGACGGGTTCATCGTCTACACCGTCTCCGCCGGGGATCCTGCAGCGCCCGTCGGTGGGCAGTGAGAGGCTGACGCCATGGCAACCGTCGTGTTCGTCCACGCCCATCCCGACGACGAGGCGTCGCAGACCTCCGGCTCCATGGCCCGTGCGGTCTCCGAGGGGCACCGCGTCGTCCTCGTCGTCGCCACCAACGGCGACCACGGCGACGTCCCCGGTGACCTCGCCGAGGGCGAGACCGTCGTGCACCGCCGGCGCGTCGAGGCCGAGGCGTCGAACGCCGTCATCGGCACGCACCGCGTCGTCTTCCTCGGCTACGCCGACTCGGGCATGACGGGGTGGGCGCAGAACGAGCACGAGGGCAGCTTCATGCGGGTCGACACCGAGGAGGCGGCGCAGCGCGTCGCCGCGGTGCTGCGCGAGGAGCACGCCGACGTCGTCGTCGGCTACGACTGGCACGGCGGCTACGGGCACCCCGACCACGTCAAGGTGCACGCCGTGACCCGTCGGGCCGCCGAGCTCGCCGGGACGCCGCGCTACCTCGAGTCGTCGATGAACCGGACCGCGATGATCCGCTCCCACGAGGCCGCCGTCGCCGCCGGGCACGACGTGGGCGAGTGGGACCCGCGTGCGCCGATGGACGACGGCAACCCGCTCGGCAGCCTCGAGGAGGAGCTGCACTGGGCCTGCGACGTCAGCGACTTCCTCGAGGTCAAGCGCTCGGCGCTCAAGGCGCATGCGAGCCAGTCCGATGCCCAGGGGATGCTCGAGATCCCCGAGCAGATGTTCGCGGTGGCCTTCGGGTGGGAGCACTTCATCGAGCCCGGCCGCCCCGAGGGGATGGTCGCGGGCTGGTTCCTCGAGAGCGCCACCGTCCGATAGGTTACCGCCGGTAACCGTCCTCGTCGTCGCCCGAAAGGGGCCTCCATGTCCGACATCGACTTCGCGACCGCCACCCCCGAGCAGCTGGCCGCCGTCGAGCCGGCCGCCTTCATCCAGACCGTGAAGACGATGTCCGACAAGGACGTCGCCGCGCTCATGGCCTCGCCGAACCGCGAGGTGGTCCTGCGCTCGGTCTTCGAGCGGATGCCCGAGCTGTTCCGGGCCGACCGTGCCGGGTCCACGACCGCCACGACGCACTGGACGGTCACCGGCCGGCCCGAGGGGGGCGCGGACGAGTGGACCGTGCGGGTCCAGGACGGCACGTGCACCACGACCCGCGGCCTCGACGGCGCCGCGACCCTGGCCCTGACGATGGGCCCGGTCGAGTTCCTCAAGCTGATCAGCAAGAGCGGCAACCCGGTCATGATGTTCATGACCGGCAGGATCAAGGCCAAGGGCGACCTCGGCCTCGCCGCCAACCTCGCGAGCTTCTTCGACGTCCCAAGGGTCTGAGGCACGCCGCGAGACGCCCACCCGGCCGCAGGGGTCGGGTGGGCGTCTCGTGCTCCCAGGACGTCTCGTGGACCTAGACGACGAGGTTCAACAGGAGCACGAGGCCGAGGCCGGTCACCGACAGGACGGTCTCCATGAGCGACCACGTCTTGACCGTCTGGCCGACCTTCATGCCGAAGTACTCCTTGACGAGCCAGAAGCCGGCGTCGTTGACGTGCGAGAAGAACACCGAACCGGCGCCGATGGCCAGGACCATGAGGGAGACCTCGGTCGTCGACATGCCCGACGCGAGCGGGGCGAGGATGCCGGAGGCGGTGACCGTCGCGACCGTCGCCGAGCCGGTAGCGAGTCGGATGAGCACCGCGACGAGCCAGGCGAGCAGGAGCACCGACAGCCCGCTCTGGGCGATCCAGTCCGCGACGAGGCGGCCGATGCCGGTGTCGACGAGCGTCTGCTTGAAGCCACCGCCGGCGGCGACGATGAGGACGATGCCGGCGATCGGGCCGAGCGAGGCCTCGAGCGACGACCCGACCTCCTTGACTCCCATGCCCGCGCCGCGGCCGAGGGTGAACATGGCGAGGATGACGGCGATGAGCAGTGCGACCAGCGGCGTGCCGAGGAAGTCGAGGACGGCGCGGGCAGGCGTGTCCTTGCCGGCGAGGACGTCGGCGAGGGCCCTGCCCATCATGAGGGCGACCGGCGTCAGCACGGTGAACAGCGTCGTGCCGAACGACGGGCGCCGGGTGGCCGCTTCCGGCCGGGCCTCGAAGAGCTCGGGAGCGGGCACGTCGACCCAGCGGGAGGCCAGACGCGCGAACCACGGGCCGGCCACCGCGACCGTCGGGATGGCGACGAGGATGCCGAGGCCGAGCGTGATGCCGAGGTCGGCCTTGAGCGCGTCGATGGCCACCAGGGGACCCGGGTGCGGCGGCACGAGGCCGTGCATCGCGGACAGCCCGGCGAGGGCTGGGATGCCGACGCGCACGAGGGACAGGCCCGAGCGCCGGGCGACGAGGAAGATCACCGGCATGAGCAGCACGAGGCCGATCTCGAAGAACATCGGCAGGCCGATGACGGCGCCGACACCGGCCATGGCCCAGGGCAGGGCCCGGGTCGAGCTGCGGCCGACGATCGTGTCGACGATCTCGTCGGCGCCGCCGGAGTCGGCGAGCAGCTTGCCGAACATCGCGCCGAGGGCGATGAGGATGCCGACGCCGGCGGCGGTGCTGCCGAAGCCCTTGGTGTAGCTGTCCATGACGTCGGACATCGCCGCGCCGGCGATGCCGCCGACGGTCAGCGAGCCGAGCGTCAGCGCGAGGAACGGGTGCAGCTTGAACCGCACGATGAGCACGACGAGGACGGCGATGCCGAGCAGCGCGGCCGGCACGAGGCGTCCGGCGGGGACGACGGGCGCGGCATCGGCGGACACGGCCGATGCGGGCAGCAGGTGGAGCAGGGCGGTGGTCATGACAGGGTCGCTTCCGGGTCTGGGTGGTGCAGGAGGTCGAGGGACTGGGTGACGAGGTCGTCGACGGGCTGGTCGACCTCGAGGACGGCGCCGCGCTCGTCGGCGCCGAGCGGCTCGAGGGTCGCGAACTGCGACTCGACGAGGGCGGCGGGCATGAAGTGCCCCGGCCGGCCGGCGACGCGGGCGGCGATGACCTCCCGGTCGCCGTGGAGGTGGACGAAGTACGCCTCAGGGGCCGCGGCCGTGAGGACGTCGCGGTAGGCGCGCCGGAGCGCCGAGCAGCTCGTGACGCCGCCGGTCCGGGCGTGGTCGGCGAGCCAGGCCGCGATCGTGGCCAGCCACGGTGCCCGGTCGCCGTCGGTGAGCGGGACGCCGGCCGACATCTTGGCGACGTTCGCCGGGGGGTGGAAGTCGTCGGCGTCCGCGAACGGGACGCGCAGGCGCTGGGCCAGGGCGGCGCCGACCGTGGTCTTGCCCGAGCCGGACACCCCCATGACGACGACGAGGGGTGGTGGGTGGTGCTGCATGCTCCGTGACTCCTTCGTCCGGCTCGATCGATCTCTTCATCGAGTCGCTGGACCTAGGGTGGAGCAAGAAAGAGGTCTTAACAAGAGGTCAGCGTAAATAAAACTGATTTAAACGCGCCATGGCCACGGTGCATCTGTCGTGTGACAGGCTGGCGCCATGACGGCCGACCGACGTCCCGCGCTCCACGCCAGCGTGCTCGACGCGTTGGGACGCCAGGTCGTCTCCGGGGAGCTGCCGTCCGGCACGGTGCTGCGCATCGACCAGCTCGACGAGCGCTACGGCGTGTCCCGCTCGGTCGTGCGCGAAGCCGTCCGGGTCCTCGACTCCATGGGTCTCGTCGAGGCTCGCAAGCGCATCGGCGTCCGGGTCCTGCCGAGCACGTCGTGGAACGTCTTCGACCCCCGCGTCATCCGCTGGCGGCTCGACGGCCCGGGCCGCGAGGAGCAGCTGCTCTCGCTCGGCGAGCTGCGCCGCGGTGTCGAGCCCGTCGCCGCCGAGCTCGCCGCCGCCCACGCCAGCCCCGACCAGTGCGGCGTCCTGGTCGGCGCGGTGATGGCGATGGCCGTGCACGCCAAGTCGGGCGACCTCGAGGCCTACCTGGAGGCCGACCAGCTCTTCCACGCCACGCTGCTGTCGGCATCCGGCAACGAGATGCTCGCCGCGCTGTCGGGCGTCGTCGGCGAGGTTCTCGCCGGCCGCACGCACCACGACCTCATGCCCTCGACGCCCAACCCGGTTGCGGTCCGACTGCACGGCGACGTCGCCGAGGCCGTGCAGTCCGGCGACGGTGCGGCGGCGTCCGCCGCGATGCAGGCCATCATCGCCGAGGCCAGCGAGGCCCTGCGCGACGCCGAGTCCTGACGCCCCCTAGGACGGAGCCGGTCGAAAAGGGACGTGCCCACCCTGTCTCTTATACACATCTGACGCTGCCGACGACGGA
>NZ_JBNDHY010000148.1:0-10527 GCF_056755315.1 Monashia sp. HAY1-2A | reverse complement strand
AGGTCTCGCGACGCAGCAGCACCGTGCCGGGTGTGACCGAACCGGTGTCGCCCTCGCCGCGGGTGGCGGCCTTGAGGTGGTCGATGATGTGGGGGTTGGCGTCGAAGACGTGCATGCCCTCGTAGTCGGTGACCGGGTAGGTGAAGCGCGCCTCGGTGCTCACCGGGACGACCGGCGCGATGCCCTCGCGGTCGGTGACGAGCTTGTCCTCCTCACCGAAGGCGCCGGCGCTATGGACCAGGCCCGTGCCGTCGGTCGTCGTGACGAAGTCGGCCTCGACGACCCGGTGTGCGCGCTCGTGGCCCTGGTAGTAGCTGAACGGCGGCGTGTACGTCCGGCCGAAGAGCTCGGACCCCTTGAGCCGCTGGACGATCCGCTGCTCGGCGTCCTCGCCCAGCTCGTGCTTGTAGGCAGCGAGCCGCGCTTCCGCGACGATGTAGCGCTCGGCGGTGCCGGTGACGTCGGACTCGACGACGACGTAGTCGATGTCGGGGTGGACCATGATCGCGAGGTTGGCCGGGAGGGTCCAGGGCGTCGTCGTCCACACGAGGGCGAGCTCGCCGGTCTCGAGGCGCAGGCCGACGGTCACGGCCGGGTCCTGACGCATCTTGTAGACGTCGTCGTCCATCCGCAGCTCGTGGTTGGACAGCGGGGTCTGGTCGTTCCAGCAGTAGGGCAGCACGCGGAAGCCCTCGTAGACCAGGCCCTTCTCCCACAGCTGCTTGAAGGCCCAGATGACCGACTCCATGTAGCCCGGCTCGAGCGTCTTGTAGTCGTTGTCGAAGTCGACCCAGCGGGCCTGGCGCGTCACGTAGTCGCGCCACTCCCCCGTGTACTTGAGCACCGAGGCGCGGCACGCGTCGTTGAACGTGTCGATGCCGAGCTCGATGATGTCCTGCTTGGTCTTGAGGCCGAGCTGGCGCTGCGCCTCGAGCTCGGCGG
This sequence comes from Monashia sp. HAY1-2A, assembly GCF_056755315.1. Taxonomy (NCBI): domain Bacteria; kingdom Bacillati; phylum Actinomycetota; class Actinomycetes; order Micrococcales; family Intrasporangiaceae; genus Intrasporangium; species Monashia sp. HAY1-2A. The sequence goes on along the minus strand of NZ_JBNDHY010000148.1, from coordinate 9,585 downwards.
GCAGGCCGTGGGTGTCCCAGCCGAACCGGCGCTCGACGCGGCGGCCGCGCATCGTCTGGTAGCGCGGGACGATGTCCTTGACGTAGCCGGTGAGCAGGTGGCCGTAGTGCGGCAGGCCGTTGGCGAAGGGCGGCCCGTCGTAGAAGACGAACTCGTTGTCGCCGTCGGTGCCGGCGTCGCGGTTCTCCACCGAGGCGATGAAGGTGCCGTCCTCGTCCCAGTACCGGAGGACGCGCTCCTCGATCTCGGGGAAGCGCGGGTTCGACGGGACGCCGGTCGCGCGGGCGTCGTCGGGCGTCGGGGCGGACGTGGTGACCTTGGGGTAGGTCATGCTGCGGGCTCCTGGGTCGGCGGTCTCTCGGCTGGTCGTGTGCCGGGGACGACGTCACCGCCGCGGTACCACCCCGCTTGCCGCGCGGGCCCGGGGGCGCGCGACCGCTCGTTCCTGGCTGTGACGGGCCACCCGTCCGGTTCTACTGGGACGCCGCCGGCTCGCGGTGTCGGTTCTTCCGGAGGCTCGCCGCTGATGACGGCTCGAACGCCTGTGCCCGCCAGTCTAGCCTGTCGGCTGCCTCGCCCGCCCTGCACCGGCCCGGCCGGGGCCGTCTCGACCTCACGCGGGCCGCCCGGCGGGCCGTCCCCGGCGGCCGGCCGGCCGTTTGGCACTATGTGAGCCATGACGGAAGTGGAGACGACCGGTGCGTGGCTCAGCCGCGAGGACCTCGACAACGCACGTGAGCGGCTCCCGATGCTCTACGTCCACGCGGTCCCGGTCCGCGTCGACGACAAGGGACAGGTGACCCACCTGGGCCTGCTGCTGCGCGCCGACAGCGACGGCGGCATCGGCCAGGAGGTCGTCGGCGGGCGCGTCCTCTACCACGAGAAGGTGCGCGACGCGCTGCTGCGACACATCGAGAACGACCTCGGTCCCATGGCGCTGCCGCGGATCCCCTTGTCGCCGCAGCCGTTCACCGTCGCCGAGTTCTTCCCCACGCCCGGGGTCACGCCGTTCCACGACCCGCGCCAGCACGCCGTGTCGCTCGCGTTCGTCGTCGCCGTCATGGGCGACTGCCGGCCCCAGAAGGACGCCCTCGACCTGTCGTGGGTCACCCCGGACGAGGCCGTGACGATCTCGGTGTCGACCGACATGAGCAACTCGCACGGCGTCCTCGTGCGCCAGGCCCTGGCCCACGTGGGCCACCCCGTCTGAGCCGACCGAGGGGGCGCGAGCGCACGAGCCGGCGTCAGTGCTGGTGCTCGAGCAGCTCGTCCCGCTTGCTGCCGAGCACCGTCAGCGGCAGCAGGGTCTTGCCCGTCGGGCCGATCTCGATCTCGGTGCCCATCTGCGGGCAGACGCCGCAGTCGAAGCACGGCGTCCACCGGCAGTCGTCGACCTCGGTCTCGTCGAGGGCGTCCTGCCAGTCCTCCCAGAGCCAGTCCTTGTCGAGGCCGGAGTCGAGGTGGTCCCAGGGGAGCACCTCGGACTGGGCACGCTCGCGGGTCGTGTACCAGTCGACGTCGACGGGCAGCCCCTCGAGCGCCACCTCGGCAGCGCGCATCCAGCGCTCGTAGGAGAAGTGCTCCGACCAGCCGTCGAACCGGCCGCCGTCACGCCAGACCTGCTCGATGACCCGGCCGACGCGGCGGTCGCCGCGTGACAACAGCCCCTCGACGATGCCGGGCTGGCCGTCGTGGTAGCGGAACCCGATCGACGAGCCGTAGCGCCGGTCGGCGCGGATCGCCTCGCGCAGCTTGAGCAGGCGTGCGTCGGTGGCCTCGGCGCCGAGCTGGGCGGCCCACTGGAACGGGGTGTGCGGCTTGGGCACGAACCCGCCGATCGAGACCGTGCAGCGGATGTCGCGGCGGCCCGAGACCTGTCGGCCCGTCTCGATGACCTTCTTGGCGAGCTCGGCGATCTGCAGGACGTCCTCGTCGGTCTCGGTGGGCAGCCCGCACATGAAGTAGAGCTTGACCTGGCGCCAGCCCGCGCCGTACGCCGCGGCGACCGTCTTGATGAGGTCCTCCTCGGACACCATCTTGTTGATGACCTTGCGGATCCGCTCCGAGCCGCCCTCGGGGGCGAAGGTCAGGCCCGACCGGCGGCCGTTGCGGGTGAGCTCGTTGGCGAGGTCGATGTTGAAGGCGTCGACCCGCGTCGACGGCAGGGACAGGCCGGTCTGGGTGCCCTCGTAGCGGTCGGCCAGGCCCTTGGTGATGTCGGCGATCTCGGAGTGGTCGGCCGAGCTGAGGGACAGCAGGCCGACCTCCTCGAACCCCGTGGCGGCCAGGCCCCGCTCGACCATCTCACCGATGCCGGTGATCGACCGCTCGCGGACCGGGCGGGTGATCATGCCGGCCTGGCAGAACCGGCACCCGCGCGTGCACCCTCGGAAGATCTCGACCGACATCCGCTCGTGCACCGACTCGGCGAGCGGCACGAGCGGCTGCTTGGGGTACGGCCACGCGTCGAGGTCCATGACGGTGTGCTTCGAGACGCGCCACGGCACGCCGTGCGCGTCGGCGGCCGGGGCGACGCGCTGGATGCGCCCGTCGGGCAGGTAGCTGACCTCGTAGAACGCCGGGACGTAGACCCCGCCGGTGCGGGCCAGGCGCAGCAGCACCTCGCGGCGCCCACCGGGGCGCCCCTGCGCCTTCCACTGCCCGACGATGTCCGTGATGGCGAGGACGGCCTCCTCGCCGTCGCCGATGACCGCGGCGTCGACGAACTCCGCGATGGGCTCGGGGTTGAACGCCGCGTGGCCCCCGGCGACGACGACGGGGTCGTCGTCACCGCGGTCGGCGGCGTGCAGCGGGATGCCGGCGAGGTCGAGCGCCGTCAGCATGTTCGTGTAGCCGAGCTCGGTGGAGAAGCTGAGGCCGAACAGGTCGAAGTCGCGCACCGAGCGGTGGCCGTCGACGGTGAACTGGGGCAGCTGGGCCGCCCGGAGCTGGGCCTCCATGTCGGGCCACACGGCGTAGGTCCGCTCGGCGAGCGCGTCGGGACGCTCGTTGAGGACCTCGTAGAGGATCATGACGCCCTGGTTCGGCACGCCGACCTCGTACGCGTCGGGGTACATCAGGGCCCAGCGGGTGGTCAGCTCCTCGCCGCCGGGGCCGTGCCCACCGACGTTCCAGTCCTTGACCGTGGAGTTGAGCTCACCACCGACGTACTGGATGGGCTTGTTGACCCGCTCCAGCAGGGGCTCGAGGGCGTTGAACAGGGACTCTCCGGGCATTGGTCCATGGTAAGCGGCCGGACGCGTCGGCCCGAATCGCGAGAGCGCTGCTCACGCGTCGGCGGCGTACATGGCGTCGAGCTCGGCGCGGTGCTTCTCGGTGACGATCTTGCGCCGCAGCTTCATGCTCGGGGTGAGGTCGCCCTCCTCGACCGTGAGGTCGTGGTCGAGGATCGTGAACTTCTTGATGGTCTCCCAGCGGTTGAGCCCGGCGTTGAGCCGGTCGACATAGCCCTGGACGAGCTCGCGCGCCTCGTCGGAGCCGGCGATCTCGGCGTACGAGCGCCCGGCGAGCCCCTGCGTCGCCGCCCACGCGGTGATGGCGTCGGGGTCGAGCGTCACGAGCGCCGTGGCGTAGTTGTGCCCGGCGCCGTGGACGAGGAACTGGCTGACGAACGGGCACTCGCCCTTGATCTTCGCCTCGATCTCGGCCGGCGCGACGAACTTGCCGCCGGAGGTCTTGAACACGTCCTTCTTGCGGTCGGTCACGTAGAGGAAGCCGCGCTCGTCGATGCGGCCGATGTCGCCGGTACGGAACCAGCCGTCCTCGCTGAGGACCGCCGCCGTGGCCTCGGGGTCGTTGTGGTACCCCCGCATGACGCCCGGCCCCTTGACGAGGATCTCGCCGTCCTCCTCGGCGATGCGCACCTCGGTCCCCGGCAGCGGCCAGCCCACCGAGCCGTAGCGGTACTGCCCGGGGTCCGGCGGGTTGACGGCCGTGCCCGACGACGTCTCCGTCAGGCCGTAGCCCTCGCCGACGAGCAGGCCGACGGCACCGAACCACCGGGCGACGTCCGGGTCGAGAGGCGCCGAGCCGCTGATCATGAACCGGACCCGGCCGCCGAACCGCTCCTGCACCTTGGACAGGACGAGGCGGGTGGCCAGACGGTGCTGGGCGGCGAGCAGGGCCGGGGGCTGCTCCCCCACCTCGCGCAGGTCGCGCACCTTCGCACCCACGCCGAGCGCCCAGTCGATGAGCCGCTTCTTGACGCCGGTCTCCTGGCCGAGCATGAGCATGACCCGCCCGCGAGCCTTCTCGAAGATGCGGGGCGGACCGGCCATGAACGTCGGTCGGATGACCGCCATGTGCTCGACGATCTTGTCGATGCGGCCGTCGACCGCGGTGGGAAAGCCGATCTGCAGGCCGGTCGCCAGCAGCATCTTGCCGAACACGTGCGACAACGGCAGCCAGAGGAACTGGAGGTCGTCCTTCGTCAGTGTGCCGATGGCCTCGATGACGGCACCCTCGTACACGACGCTGTCCTGCGCGAGCCGCACCCCCTTGGGACGACCCGTCGTGCCGGACGTGTAGATGACGACCGCCAGGTTGTCCGGGCCGAGCTGGTCGATGCGCGAGTCCACGAGGTCGGGCGTCGCCTCGAGCCACTCGGCGCCCCTCCGGGCCAGCTCGTCGGTCGTCATGACCCAGCCGTCGTCGCTGCCCGGTCCGGTGAGCGCGACGACCTGACGGACGTCGGGGATCTCGCTGCGCACCTGCCGGAGCTTGGCCACCTGGGCCTCGTCCTCGGCGAAGACGATCCCGCTGCCCGAGTCGGACAGGATGTAGGCGACGTCCTCGGCGATGGTCGTGGGGTACACCGTCGTCGTGGCGCCGCCGGCACAGATGACGGCGAGGTCGGCCAGGACCCACTCGACGCGGGTCGTCGACGCGATGGCGACGCGGTCCTCGAGCTGCACGCCGAGGCTGATGAGGCCGGCGGCCCACCGGCGCACGACCTCGTCGGTCTCGCGCCACGTCAGGGTGCGGAGCGTGGTGCTCTCCGGAGCGAAGAAGAGGTACGCCGGCGCGTCCGGGGAGTCGGCGACGCGGCGCCGGAACAGCTCGCCGACGCTCGGGGCACGGTCGTCGAGCACCTCCTGTCGCACAGGCTGGTCGGCACGTGACATCAGCGGCATGGGGGCTCCTTCGTCGCCACGGCGGCCCGTCATCGGCGTCAGCGGGCCGTCGTCCTTGCCGGGATGATGTCAAGGAACCCCGGTCCAGTCACGCATCGGTGACCGAACGACACCGCACCGTGACCCGTGGGTAACCCCGGGCGAGAACCGGGGCCGGCGGGTCCGACGCGAACGAGGCCTGCCCGCTGGGCGTCTGGCCCCACTCCCTACGACACTGCTCACTCTGGCTGAGCACTGACGTACGGGACGGGGGGTGTGCTCCCGGAGGGTGGGTGCCCGCGTCGCTGCGACACTGCTCACTCTGGCTGAGCACTGACGTACGGGACGGGGGTGTGCTCCCGGAGAGTGGGTGCCCGCGTCGCTACGACACTGCTCACTCTGGCTGAGCACTGTCGTAGCGAGTGGGGGCACAGGGGCCGACGTCCTTGGCCCCGACGTCAGCGCCGGGCGGTCGTCGACGCGACGTTGCCGACGATGCCGACCGCGACCCAGCTGGCGATCATGGAGGACCCGCCGTAGGAGACGAACGGCAACGGCAGGCCGGTCACCGGGGTCAGCCCGAGGTTCATGCCGATGTTCTCGAAGGACTGGACGCCGAACCAGACGGCCACACCGAGCACGACGAGCCGCCCGAAGGTGTCGGCCCGCCGTGCCACGAGGCAGGCCCGCACGACGATGAACCCGATGAGCAGCACCAGCCCGACCGCCCCGACGAAGCCCAGCTCCTCCCCCGCGACCGAGAAGACGAAGTCGGTCTCCTGGAACGGGACGAAGCCGGCCTGCGTCTGCCGGCCCTCGAAGAGGCCCTGGCCGGTGAGGCCCCCCGCCCCGATGGCGATCCGGACCTGGCGGGTCTGGTAGCCGATGCCCGACGGGTCGAGCGCCGGGTCGAGGAAGGCCCGGAGGCGGTTGCGCTGGTATCCGGCTAGGACGGGGGTGGTGAACGCTGCGACGACGGCCGCGGCGCCGGTCAGGGCCACTCCGGCGGTCCAGACGAACGGGGCCCCGGCCGCGGCGATGACGACGACGGCCATGGCCACGAGGACCAGTGCCGATCCGAGGTCCGGCTGGGCCAGGACGAGACCGACGGACACCCCTGCCACCAGCCAGGCGAGTGCGACGTCGCGATGCCGCTGGCGTCCCCCCGTGTCGCGACGATCGGCCCGCTCCGCGAGGAGCATCGCGAGGGCGACGGCGAGAGCGACCTTGGCCAGCTCGGAGGGCTGGAGCGTGAAGCCTCCCGGCAGTCGGACCCAGGACCGTGACCCGTTGACCGTGGCCCCGAGGGGCGTCAGGACGGCCGCGAGGCCGACGATGCCCGTGAGGTACACGAGCGGAGCCAGCGCCCGCAGCACCCGGACGTCGACGCGGGTCACCCCGACCGCGGCCGCCGCCCCGAGACCGACCGCGACGAGCTGCTTGACCGCGAGGGCCGACCCGTGGTCCGCACGGGTCGCCGACCACACGAGGACGACACCGACGAGCGAGAGCCCGCCCGCGCCGATGAAGAGGCCGAGGTCCACGCCCAGCCATCCCGCCCGCCTCCGGCCGCCGGCCCGAGTCGGGCCGCCGGTCATCGGGACGCGGACCGGCGAGGTCAGGCGCGTCCCTGCGTCGGCAGTTCGGTGGGCCGCTGGGTGGGCACGATGGCCGACAGGACGGAGCGACAGCGCTCGACATCGTTGCTCATCTGCTCGACGAGCGCGTCGATCGAGTCGAACTTCAGGGTCGGTCGCAGGTGCGACACCAGCTCGACGGCCACGCGCTCACCGTAGAGGTCGAGGTCGGTGCGGTCCAGGACATAGGCCTCGACGCGACGCTGCTGCCCGTCGAAGGTCGGGTTGGTGCCGATCGACACGGCTGCCGGCAGGGTGCGGTCGGGGTCTCGCGGGTCGAGGTCGAGGCGCAGCAGCCAGCCGGCGTAGACGCCGTCGGCCGGCACGAGACCCTCGTGGTCCTGGGACAGGTTGGCCGTCGGGTACCCGAGCTCGCGACCCCGGTGGTCGCCGTGGACCACCGTCCCGGTGACGCGGTGCGGCCGGCCGAGGATCTGGGCGGCGTGCTCGACGTTGCCGGTGAGCAGCTCGGCGCGCAGCTGGGTCGAGCTCCAGCGGGCCCCCGGCGACGAGGCGTCGGCCTGGGTCGTCTGGTGCGCCGCGCCGGTGTCGCCGATGTCCTCCAGGGCGATGACCTCGAACCCGTGCTCGGCGCCGAGCGTGCGGAGGGTCTGCACGTCCCCGGAGTTGCGCACCCCGAAGCGGGTGTCCTTGCCGACGACGACCGCGACCACGCCGAGCGCGTCGACGAACGTCGAGCGGACGAACTCCTCAGGGGTCTGCTGGGCGAAGGCCGGCGTGAACTCCAGCACCAGGGTGGCGCCGAGCCCGACCGACTCGAGGGCGTCGAGCCGCTGCCCGAGGGACATGACGGCAGCCGGGGCACGCTCCGGGTACAGCACGGCGATGGGGTGCGGGTCGAAGGTCACCGCGACCGGTGTGGCGTTCCGCTCGGCGGCCTCGCGCACGACACGCGTCAGGACCTCACGGTGCCCGCGGTGCACGCCGTCGAAGTTTCCCAGCGTGACGACCGTGGGCCCGAGGTCGCCCGGGATGTCGTCGAGTCCGAACCAGCGATGCACGGCGACCACTGTAGTGGCCGTCGTCGGGCTCCCCGCGTCGTGGTCGCGTACGCGCGTCAGACCCCGGCGGGCGCGGCGCCACCGCCCGCCGCCGCCGCAGGCCCCCCTGCTGGGGCGGGGACCTGGGCCACGGCGCCGGACCGGTCGGCCGCCGTGACGAAGACCACCCGCGAGCGCGCCAGCGGCCGGGTCTCGTCGAGGACGGCGACGAGGGTTCCGTCGGGGTCGATCGCGGCGACCGCGTCGGCACGCCTCGGCCCGCTGGGGATGCGCTGCCCGTAGCCGAGGCTCGTCGCCTCGCGCGCGGTCACCTCGTGCACGGGCAGGGCGGCACGGGCGGCGTCCGCGACGGGCAGCAGGGGCAGCGCACCGGGAGCGCCTGCCTCGGCGAGCGCTGCGAGGTCGTCGAGGGTGTGCGCCGCAGACAGGTCGATGCCACCGACGCGGGTGCGGCGCAGCGCCGTCAGGTGGCCGCCGACGCCGAGCGCGGCACCGAGGTCGCGGGCCAGGGCCCGGACGTACGTCCCGGAGGACACGTCGACCTCGACCTCGACGTCGACGACGTCGATGGCAGGCCCGACCTCGGGGGCGGCCCGGCGCGGACGCACCGAGTCGACGTGGAAGCGGCTGACCGTGACGGGGCGTGCCGGCAGGTCGACCGCGTCGCCGCGGCGCACTCGGGCGTAGCTGCGCACACCGTCGACCTTGATCGCGCTGACCGCGCTCGGCACCTGCTCGATGTCACCGGTGAGCGCGGCGACGGCCTCCGGCAGGCCGTGTTCGACCGCGGCGAGGTCCTCGACGCCGAGCGCCTGGGTGGTCTCGCCCTCGGCGTCGTCGGTCACCGTCGCCATGCCGAGGCGGATCGTGGCCGTGTAGGTCTTGTCGCAGCCGACGAGGAACGTCAGCAGCTTGGTGCCGCGCTCGACGCCGAGGACCAGCACCCCCGTGGCCATGGGGTCGAGGGTGCCGGCGTGGCCGACGCGTCGCGTGCCCGCGAGCCGACGCACCCGGGCGACGACGTCGTGGCTGGTCCAGCCGGCCGGCTTGTCGACGACGAGCAGGCCGCCGGGACGTTCGCTCATCGCGCGTCCGCGTCCGCCCCCGCCTGGGCATCGAGGTCGGCATCGAGGTCGGCATCGAGCCGTTCGTCGAGGTCGGAGTCGTTCTCGCCGTCGGTCGGCTTGCGGTACGGGTCGGCGTCACCTGCGTACGAGGCGCCGGCCGCCACCCGGGCCAGCTCCGCGTCGCGGGCGCGGGTGCGGGCCAGCACGTCCTCGAGGTGCGCGGCGCCCTCCGGGAGGGCGTCGGCGATGAACTCGAGGGAGGGCGTCAGCCGGATGCCGATGCCCTTGCCGACGGCCGAGCGGATGCGACCGGTGTTGGCGGCGAGGACGTCGGCGGTGGCCTGGCGCTCCTCGTCCGTGCCGAACACGGTGTAGAAGACGCTGGCGTGCTGCAGGTCGCCGGTGACGCGGCAGTCCGTGATCGTCACGAACCCGAGCCGCTCGTCCTTCAACCGGAACTCGAGGTACTCCGCGACGATGACCTTGATCCGGTCGGCGACCTTCCGAGCGCGTGCGGGGTCGGCCATGGTGGTCTCCTTGTCCTCGATGCTGCTCCTGCAGCCGATGGTGCCGGGGTGCGGCGTCGCCGCAAGGGGCGACGATCCACCCTAACGGGCGGGCGGGGTCGCGCCACGGCCGGCGTGACGCGCCGGGGGGGGGGGGGGGGGGGGGGGGGGGGGGGGGGGGGGGGGGGGGGGGGGGGGGGGGGGGGGGGGGGGGGGGGGGG
>NZ_JBNDHY010000147.1:0-10552 GCF_056755315.1 Monashia sp. HAY1-2A | reverse complement strand
GCAGGGACACGATGACGATCCCCGGAGCGCCAACTCCCTTCGAGGCGGCACCGACGGCCCCGGCACAGCTGCAGGACAACCTCGCTCGCGTCGTCGACGGGATCTCGCAGTGGATGTCACAGTTCGGAGCCTTCGAGCCTCATCCGGCGACGGCGATCGACGAGGACCAGCTCGACGCCGCCCTGCACGCGCTGATCGGTCGGCTGGGGGACAACTATCCCTTCTTCCATCCCCGCTACGCCGGCCAGATGCTCAAGCCGCCGCACCCCGTGTCAGTGATCGGATACCTCGCCGCGATGCTGATCAACCCCAACAACCACGCCCTCGACGGCGGGCCGGCCACGGCAAAGATGGAGAAGGAGGTCGTCGCCAAGCTGGCGGCCATGTTCGGGTACGGAACCGACTTCCTTGGTCACCTGACCAGCAGCGGCACCATCGCGAATCTGGAGGCCCTGTTCGTGGCCCGGGAGACCCACCCCGGCAAGCACATCGCCTTCAGCGCGGACGCTCATTACACACATGGCCGCATGTGCCACGTGCTCGGCGTCGAAGGTCATGCTGTGGCCACGGACTCGGCCGGCCGGATGGACCTGGCAGCCCTCGAGGACCTGCTGCGCACCGGAACCATCGGCACCGTCGTCCTCACCACCGGCACCACCGGGCTCGGAGCCGTGGACCCGGTCCACGAGGCAGTGCCGCTGTGCCGCAGATACGGCGCGCGCATCCACGTCGATGCCGCCTACGGGGGGTTCTTCCGCCTCATCGCCGATGACTCAGCCGATGGGGTGCAGGCGGCGCCGTTCCGGTCGATCGCCGACTGCGACTCGGTGGTGGTCGACCCGCACAAGCACGGGCTGCAGCCGTACGGCTGCGGGGCGGTGCTCTTCAAGGACCCGCAGGTGATCCGGTTCTACACCCACGACTCCCCGTACACGTACTTCACCTCGGACGAGCTCCACCTGGGCGAAATCTCTCTCGAGTGCTCACGCTCCGGTGCCGCCGCAGCGGCGCTCTGGGTCACGTCCCAGGTGCTGCCGTTCACGGCAGAGGGCCTGGGCCGTGTGCTGCGACCGGGCCGGCGAGCGGCCCTTGCCTGGGCAGACCTGCTCGCTGACTCCGCCACGCTCGACCTGTACCAACCGCCGGAGCTGGACATCGTGACCTACCTGCCCCGTCGGACCTGTCTGTCCGACGTTGATCGGGCATCCGCCCACGTGCTCGAGGCGGGGATGACGAGGCCCAAGGAAGACGCGGTGTTCGTGGCGACGTACAGCGTGACCGCGGAAGCCCTCGCCGCCCGGGGCCACGACATCACGGCAGACGTGGATCAGGGCCGGATTCTCCGCAGCGTGCTGATGAAGCCGGAGAGCGAGCACTGGGTCGACTTCCTGCACACCGCAATCGACGAGCTCGCCTCGGCCGCCCGCTGACAGCCCGTCGCCACCACCAGTTCACCGAAAGGAGAGCCGATGAGTACCAAGACGGAGCACTACGACGTTGCGGTCGTCGGCTCTGGGGGAGCGGGACTTGTCGCGGCATGTGCAGCGGCCGACCACGGCGCCAGGGTTCTGGTGCTCGAGGCCACGGATCTGTTCGGCGGCGTCACCGCGGTGTCCGGCGGCCAGCTCTGGATACCCGACAACCCCGTCATGCACCGAGCCGGCTACACCGACTCGCGAGCCGATGCCCTGCAATACCTCCGGCGGAACACCCTCGGAGCCGCCAGCGAGGCGCACCTCAGCGCGTTCCTCGAGGCCGGTCCGCGGCTTGCTCGGTACCTCGAGGAGCTGGGGATTCCACTGCAGGCCGTCCCTCGACCCGACTACCACCCGGCGTGGCCCGGGGCGCGGACCGGCCGAAGCCTGGAACCGCTCCCTGTCCCCACGGAAGCGTTGGGAGAGTGGCGCGGAAAGATGCGGACGTCATCGGTGCGAGAACCGCTGACCAGCACCGAGTCGCGTGAAGGCCTCGACCCCAAAGAGCTGCTGGTTCGACAGAGCCGTGACGTGAGGACTCAGGGGGCCGGTCTGGTGGCCGGGCTGGCCGCCGCGGCACTGGCGCGAGGCGTAACGCTCGTGGCCGGGCATCGCGTCCGGTCGATCTCGCGGGGCCGAAGCGACGGGTTCACCGTCACCGCTCGCCGCCCCGACGGTTCGAGGAGTGCTGTCGACGCCGACGCGGTCGTCCTCGCCAGCGGAGGCTTCGCCGAGAACACCGCGTTGCGACGCGACTTCCTCCCGCCGGTTCAGATGCTGCCCACCGCGGCGGTCGGCAGTCTTGGCGATGCCCTCCGCCTGGCACTGCCTCACGGCGCCCACCTGGCCGGCACGAGCGAGGCATGGTGGACAGCAGCCACAACGATTCCCGCCTCGAAGGGGGCGCCGGCGACTCATCGCAACCTCGTGCGCGAGCTCGCTTACCCTGGGTCCGTCCTCGTCAACGACCGCGGCGCCCGGTTTGTGGACGAGGCCAGCTCCTACAACGATCTGGGCAAGGCGTTCCTGCGCTTCGACCCGGGCACGCACAGGTACCCGAACGAACGCGCCTGGCTGGTCTTCGACGCGGCGTTCAAGAGCCAGTACGCGGTCGCTGGCATCGCACCCCACATGCCCGCTCCAGAGTGGTTCGCATCAGCACCAGATCTTCGATCGCTCGCCGAGCACGTCGGGATCGAACCGGCCGGGCTGATGAGGACGGTCGCCGCGATGGCCCAACATGCCCTGCGCGGCGAAGACCCGGACTTCGGTCGCGGCGGCAACCCGCACGACGCCTTCAACGGCGACAGCAGCCACCGGCCGAACCCCTGCCTGGGCACCCTGGGCACCGCGCCGTACTTCGCCATCACGGTCTCGTTGGGCCTGAACGGCACGAAGGGTGGCCTGGTCACCGACCCCACCGGCACGGTTGTGGACTTCGACGGCAAACCCATCCCCCGTCTATTCGCCTGCGGCGAGGCCGCGGCCGCGCTGATGGGCCCTGGCTACGCCGGATCCGGAGCCTCGCTCGGTCCGGCTCTGACGGCGGGCCTGCTCGTAGGCGAGCGCATCGGGAGCCCGGTCCTCCGCCCGGGTGGCGCCGTGAACGAAACACCGGGGCAGTCGCACACGGCGTCACACGGCCACCTGCCGAACGCCACGGAACCGATCAGGGAGAAGACATCGTGAGCACGTCTCGTTTCGCCGGCCGCGTGGTGATCGCGACCGGCACCGCTTCCGGTTTGGGCCTGGCGGCTGCGCGGCAATTCGCAAGCGAGGGCGCCGATCTCGTCCTGGTGGACCGAGACGAAGCGTCCCTGCATGACGTCGTCACCGCCCTGTCCGCCACGGGTGCGCACGTCGTTTCCGTGGTGGGTGACGTCTCGCGCGCCGCCACCGCGACGCAAGCCGTACGGACCGCCCTTTCGCAGTTCGGGCGTCTCGACGTCCTGTTCAACAACGCCGGAATCGACCCGCTGGAAGCCACCACGCTCGTGGAGACCACCGAGGAGCTGTGGGACGCGATCATCAACGTCAACGTCAAGTCCGCATACCTGTTCGCGAAAGAGGCGATCCCCGCCATGATCGCTGCGGGGGGCGGCTCGATCGTCAACACGGCGTCATCGGCCGGGATGCGGGCCTCGGCACACGAAGCGGCCTATGGCATCTCGAAGGCCGCCATCATCGCCCTGACCCGGTCGCTGGCCCGAGACTTCTCCGGTCAAGGCATCCGCACCAACGCCATCTGTCCGGGGCCACTCGAAGCGATCACCACCGACCGCCGGGCCACCATGAGCGAAGACGAGAAGGCGGCCCGCCGCGAACGGGTCAGCGGGCTTGTGCCCCTGGGGCGGGAGGGGACATACGAAGAGGTCGCCCGGTCCGTCCTCTTCCTGGCCAGCTCGGAGTCCAGCTACACCAGCGGCGCGGCGCTGCTCATCGATGGCGGGTTGATCGCGTGAACGGCTCCCGGCACCCCATCACGGCCCTGCGCGTCCAGGTCACACCAGGAGCAGGTCTGTGAAGCTGGACATGAACGGCCCGCTGACCGACGCTGCCGCGCAGCTCACCGCTGCGGGAAGCGACGTCCTGCGAGTCGGGTACGCGGACGTGCTCGGCACCGAGCGCGGCCGCGATGTCCTGGTCAGCACGCTGCCGCGCAGTCTGGGAGGCGGTCTGGCCTTCTGCCGGTCGGTCTTCGGCACAACCCCGCAGGGGGACACCGTCGACATCGACGGCGGGCGCGGCGACGGCTTGCCCGACGTCGTTGCCGTGGCGGATCTGGCGACACTGCAAGCCGTGCCATGGGAGCCCGGGGTCGCGCACTGCATCGCCGACCTCTACGAACCGGACGGCTCGCCGGCCGGCGACAGCCCCCGTCAGGTGCTTCGTCGGGTCATCGACCAGTTCGCCGAGCTGGGCCTTCGCCCGGTGGTGGGGCCCGAGCTGGAGTTCTATGTGCTCGAGCGCGCCCCCGAAACCCCGACGGGCTGGCGGCGTTACGGCGAAGCGCCCGGCAACGTCTACGTCTCCGGGTTGAAGGGCGACCCCGACAACTTTCTCCTTCGGACCCTGCGGCTGCTGGGTGACTACGGCATCGAGGCTGTGTCCGGCAACCACGAGTACTCCTCAGGTCAGTTCGAACTGAACCTGTGGCACTCGGATGCGCTTGATGCTGCCGATCGGGCCTTCCGCTTCAAGGCAGCCATCAAGGAGCTTGCCCGCCGGGAGGGCAAGATGGCCACGTTCATGGCCAAGCCGTTCAACGACGAGGGCGGGTCAGGCTTCCACCTGCACTTCTCGGCCTGGGCTGACGACGGTTCAGCCGCCTTCGACGGAGGGCCGGGCTCCGAGCACGGGTTGTCCAAGACGGCACTGTCAGCGCTCGCCGGAATTCTGGCCCATGCCCCCGCGCTGGCCGCCGTGAGTAACCCGACGATCAACTCCTACAAGCGATTTGGACCAGACACCATTGCCCCGTGGCTCATCGACTGGGGCCTGGACAACCGCAGCGCGATGGTGCGCGTCCCACCCGAGCGTGGAAAGGCGACCCGGCTGGAGCTTCGGCTCGGTGACGCCACCGCCAACCCGTACCTGGCCATCGCCGGGCTGCTCAGCGCTGCCTATCTCGGGATCCGCGATGCCCTCGTCCCGCCGGACCCACTTGAGGGCTACGGATACGACCCCACCAAGGCCGACAAGCTGCCCGCCGACCTGGCTGCTTCACTCGCCGCCCTGGAGTCGGACACCGAGCTCCAGAAGATGTTGGGCCCCAAGTTCATCAACAACTTCCTGACGTACAAGCGCAACGAGCTCGAACGCTACTCCCGCTTCGTCACCGACTGGGAGTTCACCGAATACGCCTACCACCTCTGATCCAGACACCAGCTGTAACCGGGGCAACGTCGCCCCATCCGTACCAGCAAAGGAGTTCCTGTGGCCAAGGTCCAGGGTTTCTATCACCCGAGAACGGCGACCGGACGAGCTTCGCTGCTTCCGCCGCCGCCGTGGCACTACTCCGGCGACCTCCTCACGGTCGAGTACCGCACAGATCCACGACGCGTCGCAGACCTGTTGCCGGACCCGCTGGAGCTGGCCGAGGACGATCCCGGGGCCGTTGCCTTCATCTGGGCCGACTGGCAGTCAACGGCCGCCGACGGGGCCCAGCTGCTGGACCCGGTGCTCGGCCAGTACAAGGAAGCCTTCGTCGTCGTTCGGTGCCAGTTCAAGGGCCAGACGTTCAGCCGCTGCGTGTTCATCTGGGTCGACACAGACTTCGCCATCGCACGCGGCATCCACCAGGGCTACCCGAAGAAGCTCGGTTCCATCCACCAGACCCGGCCGCACCCGTACGGGCCGGCGCCCCGCCTGGAAGCCGGCGCCCGGTTCGGTGCCTCGCTGGCGGCGGCAGACCGAAGACTCGCGGAGGCACGGATCACGCTGACCGGTCCCTCTGCCACCAACGGCTTCGTGAACAGCCACAAGATGGCGCACCACCGGCAGGTCAGCGCCATAGACAAGTCAGGCACGTACCGACTCGACGAGATCATCTCGACCGGCGCTGCGTCGGCCGAAGGCGGAACCCCATGGCACGCCGACGTCGACACCTTCACCCTCTTCGACTCACCCACCGAGGAGCTGACCATGCTTCAGCCGCAAGAACTCATCGGTGCCTATTACTGCCAGGTCGGCGTGATCTGGGACGGCGGCGAGGTGCTGCACGACAACCTCGCCGCAGCGAAGGTGGAAGCCTCATGAGCGGTGCGGCGACCCTGGGACAAGAGACGATCGAGGTCGAGGGCGTGCAGGTGGACACCCGGCATTGGATCGACGGACGGCGGGTGGGCTCGCGGACGACCTTCGCCGACGTGTCGCCCATCGACGAGGCCGTGCTCGGGCACATCTCGGCCGGCGGCACGGCTGAGGTCGACGCCGCCGTCTCAGCAGCACGCCGAGCCTTCCCGGCCTGGAAGGCCTTGCCGGCGGCCGCACGCGCCGACGTGCTGGAGCGGGTTGCAGACGGTATCGACGCCCGCGCGGAGGAGCTGGCCCGGGTGGAGACCCGCGACAACGGCTCCCTGCTGCGTTCACATCGCCGCAGCGTGATGCCGAGGGTGGGTCACAACTTCAGGTTCTTCGCCGACCAGCTGCGAACCCTCATGCACGCAGACAGGGAGATCCGGGGCCACCGCGAGCGCATCACCTACAACCCGTCGGGCGTCACAGCAGTCATCACACCGTGGAACGCGCCGCTGATGCTCGCGACGTGGCGCATCGGGCCGGCGCTGGCGTCGGGCAACACCGTGGGGTTCAAGCCACCGGAGTGGGCTCCGCTCACCGCCTCCCTGCTCGCCGACATCACGTCAGACGCCGGCCTGCCGCCCGGCGTGCTCAATGTCGTCCAGGGCCTGGGCCCCGATGCCGGAGCAGCACTGGCAGGACACCCCGGGATCCGCCGCCTGTCCTTCACTGGGTCGGTACCGACGGCCGGCAAGGTCGCATCCGCGGCGGCACCCAACATCGTCCCGCTTTCTCTGGAGCTGGGCGGGAAGTCGCCACTGGTGATCTTCGACGACGCAGACTTCGAGCTCGCCGTCTCGCTGGCGGTCGAGCAGTTCGACAACGCCGGCCAGGTCTGCCTCGGCGCCTTCCGCATCCTGGTCCAGGACACGCTCTGCGACCGCTTCATCGAGGCGGTCGTCGAACGGGGCCGCCACCTTCGACAAGGTGATCCGCGGGACGACACCACTGATGTGTCGGCACTGATCTCCCGACAGCACTTCCAGCGTGTCAAGGGCTTCGTCGACCGTGCGCGTGCGGAGGGGGCGACGGTGCTGCTGGGCGGTGGCCCCAACACGAACCTCGGAGGCCTCTATTTCAGCCCGACGATCCTCACGAACGTATCGCCCGACAGCGAGATCGTCACCGAAGAGGTGTTCGGGCCTGTGCTGACCGTGCAGACGTTCGGCACCGAGGAGCAGGCGATCCACATGGCCAACGACACCCGGTTCGGGTTGGCGGCCACTCTCCTGACGGGCGACCCCGAGCGCGCAGAACGTGTTTCGGCCGCGCTCGACGCCGGCACCGTCTGGGTCAACTGCTTCTTCGTCCGTGATCTCGGTGCGCCGTTCGGAGGCAACGGGCACTCGGGCATCGGTCGCGAGGGCGGGCTGTGGTCGTTCGACTACTACTCCGACATCAAGAACACCGTCTTCTCGCCGACCGGCTGGAGTGCGAAGCAGAAGGGAAGCAGGTAATGGGTGAAGTCATGGGCGCCGGCCTGCTGGCGCACGTCCCGACCATCGTCCTACCGGAACAGGTACGCCGAGAGCTCAACCACGGCGAGGACTCGACCTTGCCCGCCGGGCTCAGGCAGCTGCGGCGCGAGGTCTTCGAGACGCCCGACTACGACACGGTAGTCGTGCTGGACTCCCACTGGGCAACCACGGTCGAGTTCGTCGTCACGGCCCAGCCGCGCCGGTCGGGTCTGTTCACCTCCGAGGAACTTCCCCGCGGGATGAAGCAACGACCGTACGACTTCGCGGGCGACCCTGAACTGGCGCACCTCATCGCCTCCAAGGCAGGCGACCACGGCACCTGGATCACGGCGATCGAGGACGAGCACCTACCGATCTTCTACGCCACCACCAACCTGTGGGAGTACCTCGGCCAAGGTCTACCCGAGAAGAGATGGATATCGATCGGGGTCTGCCAGACCGCAGACACTGAGGACAATCTGCGGCTCGGTCGGGCCCTCGGCGACGCCATCGCCGAGTCCGACCGAAGGGTGTTGCTCATCGCCTCCGGTGCGATGAGCCACACGTTCTGGCCGCTGCGCCAGCTACGCGAACACGAAGCGGCAGGCGTCGAGCACATCTTCACGCGCGCTGCCTACGAGGCCGACATGCAGCGGCTGGACTGGTTCGCCAGTGGAGATCACGCCAAGGTCCTCGAGTCGATGCCGGAGTTCTACCGGTTCAGTCCGGAGGCACGCTTCGGGCACTACCTCATGATGATCGGAGCCCTCGGCGAGGGCGCCTGCACCGCGCCGTCCCGGCAGTTCGGGGAGTACGAGAACTCGATCGGCACCGGTCAGGTGCACCTGTGGTTCGACCGACCAGCGGAGGGCTTTCCCCGGCCGCGGCGCACCCACATCAAGCCGGTCACGGCAGAGCAGCCGGCGTTGCACGACTCCGGGGTGGCGGGATCATGACCGAGTACCGCCGGATCCTGCTGGACGGCGCCCAGGTCGAGGCAGTGCGCGCAGGTGACGACCTCATCGTCGGCGACGGCCGTGTGGTCGCCATCCAGGACGCACGGCACCTCCCACCCGTCGTCCCCACCAAGATCATCGCGGTTCATCTGAACTACCGAAGCCGCGTCGAGGAGTTCGGGATCAGCCTGCCCGAGACACCTACCTACTTCCACAAGCCCACATCATCGCTGAACAGCCACGACGGGGCGGTCGTGCGTCCCGAGCGGTGCAAATGGCTGAACTACGAGGGCGAGATCGCGATCGTCATCGGACGAACGTGTCGCAACATCTCCGCGGAAGACGCAGGCCAGTACATCCGGGGCTACACGGTGGCCAATGACTACGGCCTGCACGACTTCCGGGACACCGATGCCGGCTCGATGCTTCGCGTCAAGGGGTCGGACACGCTCTGCCCCCTCGGACCCGGACTGGTCGAGGACTGGGACTTCCGGAACAAGCGGATCCGGGTGACGGTCAACGGCCAGGTCAGACAGGACGCCAACACCGACGAGATGGAGTGGGACATGCACTACCTCGTCGCGGACATCGCCCGCACCATCACGCTCTACCCAGGCGACGTACTGCTTTCCGGTACTCCAGCGAACTCCCGAACTGTCTACCCCGGCGACGTGGTGGAGGTGGAGGTGGAGGGCCTTGGCACCCTCCGCAACCACATCGTCACCGGCCCGACCCCCGTGCGGGATGACGTCGGCGCCCAACCCACCGAGTCCGACGAAGTCCTCTCGACGGCCCAGGGCGGCGACTGGCCGCACCGCGGAACACGGGCAGCACACCCACCGCGGCCCTAGAAGAACGGCTCAGCGCGCCGTCCCGACGAAGAGGCAGCCCTCGAGCCGACGAGCCCACCAGCCTCACCACGCGAGATCCAAGAACCCGCACCGAGTCCCAGCCCACACACCCGAAAGGCACACCCCATGTCCACGCACCCGCTGTCCGGGCGGCCTACGCCGCGCACCAACCGACCGCGTCCCAACTGCCGACGGACCATCGGCACGCTGGCCGCCGTGAGCACCATCACGCTCACCGCGGCGGCATGCGGCGCCTCCGGCGACGCATCCGCCAATGGGGGCTCATCCAGCGGCGCCGGCAGCCATAGCGCGAAGTTCGACCAGAGCATCGCCGACCAGCTCCCGCCCGCGATCAAGAGCGCGGACGAGATCAAGAACATCGTCTTCAACAACTCGCCGCCGGCAACCTTCCAGAAGGATGGCAAGGAGGTTGGGTGGGCGATGGACTTGAGCTCCGCAGTCGCTGACGTCCTGGGCGTGAAGATGAACACCACCGTCTCCGGTGACTTCTCCACCTTCATTCCCGGCATCCAGAACGGCCGCTTCGATGGCAGCTTCGGTCCGCTCATCGTCACTCCGGAACGTCTCCAGCAGATCGACATCGTCGGGGTCTTCAAGGTCGGCACGGGCTTTGCGAGCAAGAGCGGGAGCGATGTCAACATCAACACCCCGACGGACGTGTGCGGGCTCACCGTCGCAGCCGTCGAGGGCAGCGCTTTCATCAAGAGCGTCGAGTCGATCAACCCGAAGTGCCAGGAAGCCGGCAAACCGGTTCCCGTCGTGCAGTCCTTCCCCAACAACGCGGCCGCCCAGCTCGCAGTCAGCAACGGCCGCGTGCAGGTCTTCGCCAGCAACGCCGATGCACTGCAGTACCTCATCTCCCAGACCGGCGACCGGTTCGAACGCGAACCGCTCGACTACCAGCCGATCATCGAGGGCATCGGACTGAACAAGAACTCGGGCCTGTCCAAGGCGGTCAAGGCAGCGGTCGACAAGCTGATCGCGGACGGCAC
>NZ_JBNDHY010000146.1:0-10604 GCF_056755315.1 Monashia sp. HAY1-2A | reverse complement strand
GGCGTCCCGCAGCCCCGCCGCGTCGTGCGCGAAGACGGTCGGACGCACGCCGTGGAGGGCCTCGGTCGTGCCCGCACGTCGGTCGCGGCGTGTCGGAGGACGCCACGCCAGGCCCTAGCATCGGCGCGTGCACAGCTTCGACAAGGACGCCGACCACCTCGCCGTCGACAAGGTCCTGAGCTACGCGCGGGAGCGCCTCCTCATGGACCCCATCCCGTTGGACGGGGCCCAGACCGAGGAGTACCTCCAGGCGGCCGTCGGTCAGACGATCACCCCGGCCGGCCTCGGACCGACGCGCGCGATGGAGCTGTTCGAGCACACGCTCGCACCGGCCTGCCTGTCCACCGACCACCCGCGCTACCTGTCCTTCATCCCGTGCGCCCCGACGCGGGAGGCGGCGGCCTTCGACGTCGTCGTCGGCGCGTCCTCGATCTACGGCGGCTCGTGGATGGAGGGCGCCGGGGCGATCTATGCCGAGAACCAGGCGCTGCGCTGGATCGCCGACCTCGCTGGCCTGCCCGAGTCGGCCGGTGGCGTGTTCGTCCCCGGGGGCACGGTCGGCAACCTGTCCGCCCTCGTCGTGGCCCGTCACACGGCCCGGGCCCGCGCGACCGAGGCCGGCACGGGCGCGCGTCCGTACCGCATCGCCGCGACCGACAACGCCCACTCGTCGGTCGTCTCGATGGCCGCCGTCATGGACGCCGAGGTCGTGGGCGTGCCCGTCGACGAGAAGCTGCGCCTCACCGGGCCCGAGCTGCGACGCGTCCTCGAGGAGCACGGGCCCGACACGTTCTTCGCCGTCGTCGCGACGTCCGGGACGACGAACTTCGGCGTCGTCGACGACCTCGCCGCGGTCGCCGAGGTGTGCCAGGAGTACGGCATCTGGCTGCACGTCGACGGTGCCTACGGCGGTGCGGGCCTCGCGGCGCCTTCGGTGCGCCACCTCTTCGCGGGCATCGAGCACGCCGACTCCTTCATCGTCGACCCGCACAAGTGGCTCTTCGCGCCGTTCGACTGCTGCGCCCTGCTCTACCGCGACCCGACGCTGGCCCGCATCGCGCACACCCAGGAGGCCGGGTACCTCGACGTGCTGACGTCGGCGCCCGAGTGGAACCCGACCGACTACTCGATCGGCCTGACGCGGCGGGCCAGGGGCCTGCCGTTCTGGTACTCGCTCGCGGTCCACGGCACCGATGCCTACGTCGAGGCGATCGAGAGCACGCTCGAGGTGACCCGCTTCGCTGCCGAGGAGGTCGGGCGGCGGCCCTACCTGGAGGTCGTCCGCGAGCCCGACCTGTCGGTCGTGGTGTTCCGACGCCGCGGCTGGGGCCCCCAGGACTACGCGGCGTGGACCGACCGGCTGCTCGCCCAGGAGTTCGCCTTCGTCGTGCCGACGACGTTCCGCGGCGAGACGCTGACGCGCTTCGCCATCGTCAACCCGCACACGACCAAGGAGGACGTCTCGGCGATCCTCGATACGATGTCCTGACGCCCGAGGGCCGGACTCGCGGCCCTGTGACCGATGGGGTCGCTGGGGCCGCTGGGGCTGGTGTGGCCGCCGTGACGATGAGTCCGTCGAAGCCGCGGCCGGAACGCGACGACACCCCGGCGAGCCGCCACGCGGCTGAATGACACCCTTGTCATTTGCGTCTAGGGTTGGCCCCGGAGCCAACGCAGCAGCACTCGTGCTGCTCGACGTCACCGGGGGTGGTCGGCACCGGCGCGGCGCAGCCCGCGTCGGCGGTCGGCCCACAGCGGGACCAGCACGACAGCACGACAGCGACCGAGCAATCGACGCGACGAGACGGGGACATGAGCACAGAACACGCCACGGCGCAGCCGCACCGCCACGACTCCGGGGGCGGCCTGAGCGACCGCGATCTCGAGATCCTGGCCTTCGAGCGCCAGTGGTGGAAGTACGCCGGCTCCAAGGAGCAGGCCATCAAGGAGCTGTTCGACATGAGCTCCACGCGCTACTACCAGGTGCTCAACGCGCTCCTCGACAGCCCGGAGGCCCTCGAGGCCGACCCGATGCTCATCAAGCGCCTGCGCCGGATGCGCGCGAGCCGCCAGCGGGCGCGCACGACCCGCCGCCTCGGCATCAACGTCTGACCCTCCCGCCGCGCCGCCCTCGTGCCGGCGCCGCGCGCACCACCCGACGTCTCGGCCTGCGCCTCGTCCGCGTGGTTCACTTCCCCCATGGCCGAGGTGACGATCCGCCGCGCCGGGGCCGACGACGCCTTTATCGTCGCCGCGCTGCACCTGCAGTTCGCCCGCGAGCTCGGCATGCCCTCGGAGCAGGGCTACCTCGACCGCTTCGTCGACGCGTGGCTGCAGGAGCGGCCGGACCGCCCGACGTGGATCGCCGAGAGCCGGGGGGAGCACGCCGGGATCCTCGAGACGCGCCGCATCCGGGCCCTGCCGTGGCCGGGCCGGCGTGACGTCAGCTGGCTGCACGTCGGCGGCCTCTTCGTCGCCCCGAGCTGCCGCGACCGCGGGGTGGGCAGGGCCCTGACCGAGGCGATGATCGAGTGGTCCCGCTCGACCGACGTCAAGTGGATCCGGCTCAACGCGCCCGACGCCCGGGCCCAGGAGTTCTACGAACGGCTCGGCTTCACCTCGCCCGGCACGCTCATGGAGTTCGACCTGAGGGACCCGTCATGACGCGCCCCGGCCCCACCAACTCCATCGTCGACGTCGCCGGGTTGCGCGTCGGGCACGCGACGCGCGACGAGGCCGGCTGGCTCACCGGGACCACGGTCGTGCTGACCCCGCCCGGCGGTGCGGTCGCGGGGGTCGACGTGCGCGGCGGCGGCCCCGGCACCCGCGAGACCGACCTGCTCGACCCCCGCAACCTCGTCGATCGTGTCGACGCCGTCGTCCTCGGCGGTGGTTCGGCCATGGGTCTCGCGGCCGTCGACGGCGTGGCTCGGTGCCTGCTCGCCGACGACCGGGGCTGGCCCATGGGGGAGGGGCGCGTCGTGCCGATCGTGCCGGGCGCGATCCTCTTCGACCTCGGCCGCGGCGGCACGTGGGAGCACCACCCCGGTGCCGACGAGGGCCGCGCCGCGTACGAGGCCGCGCGGCAGGCGTCCGTCGGCGAGGCGCCGGCGGCAGGCTGTGTCGGCGCGGGCACCGGTGCCAAGGCGGGTGGCCTCAAGGGCGGGATCGCATCGGCCAGCGTCGTGCTCGAGTCGGGGGTGACCGTCGCGGCGCTCGTCGCAGTCAACGCGGTCGGCTCGGCCGTCGATCCCGACACCGGCGCCATCCACGGCGTCCGGTACGGCCTGGGCGACGAGTTCGCCGGCATCGGCGTGCCCTCCGCCACGGAGGTCGCCGCCGCCCGCGAGCGGGGTGACGCGCTCGCGGCAGCCGGGGTCGCCATGCCGGGCCTCGCGACGACCATCGGCGTCATCGCCACCGACGCGACGCTGACAAAGGCCCAGTGCGCCAAGCTCGCCGGCATCGGGCACGACGGCTTCGCCCGCGCCATCAAGCCGGTGCACACGCTCTTCGACGGCGACACGCTCTTCGCCCTCGCGACCGGCGCCGGCCCGGCGCCGGACCCGCTCGCCCTGACGGTGCTCATGGAGGCCGGTGCCGACGCCGTCGCCCGGGCCATCGCCCACGCGCTGCTCGCCGCGACGTCCGTCGACCGCACGGCCGAGGGCGGGGTGGCGCTGCGCTCCTGGCGCGACGCGTTCCCCTCCGCGGTCAGGGCCTGAACCCTCCGGATCCCGACCAGTCCGCGCATCCGCTGGGCGCTCGGATGCGGCTCAGGGCAGCAGGTCCAGGTGCGCGTAGCCCCGCCGGAAGGCCTCGGCGAGCCCGGCCACCGGGTACGGCAGCCGCCGGTCCGGCTCTCGCACCGCGTCCTCGACGTCGACACCGGCGCTTCGGCGCTCGCGGATGACCGCGGCCACCGCGGCGACCTCGTCGCGTTGCCGCGCGACGAACCCCACGTCGACGGGCCGGCCGTGGCCGGGCACGACCACGGTTCGGTCCGAGGTCTCGACGAGGTGGGCTGCCAGGGTGTCGGCCCACTCCAGCGGCCACGAGTCGTCGCCGAAGGACGGGTGGGCGCTCTCCTCGACGAGGTCGCCCAGGAACAGGGCGTCGGTGTCGGGGACTGCGACAGCGACGTCGCCGTCGGTGTGGCCGCGTCCGTGCCAGGCCATCGTCACCACGCGGTCGCCGAGGTCGACGGTCGCGTGCGAGCCGAACGTCCGGTCCGGACGCCGGACCCGCGTGGCGAGGACGTCGACGACGTCCTCGGCCGTGTAGCCGGCCTCCGGGGCGTCGCCGGGGTCGGCCCGGAAGAGGGCCCTGATCCGATCGGCGTGGTCCTCGATGGTGCGGCCGACGTTGTCGTGGGCATGGACCGTCGCGTCGTCGAAGGCGATGTTGCCGAACGTGTGGTCGAAGTGGACGTGCGTGTTGACGACGTGGGTGACGACGATGTCGCGGCCGAGCCGGCGCACGTCGTCGAGGACCCGGCGGCCCTGCGTGCCGCTGCCCCGCGTGTCGACGACGACCGCGCCGTCCCGCCCGAGGACGAGGCCGACGTTGACGTCCCACTCGGGGTAGCGGGCGACGAGGACCCGGTCGGCGACCTCGATGAAACCGGTGGCTCGCCCCGGCGTGGTCCGCGTCGCGTCCTCCATGCGCGCCACGGTAGTGGTCCCGGTCCCGGGAGGCGCCCCGAGCCCGATTCGTCTAGTTTGGGGGGTCATGTCCTTCGACTCCGGGGCCCGCCCTCCACGCGCGAACCGTCGTCCCGTGCTCCTGCTGTCCGCCCTCGCGGCCATCGTCCTCGCCGGTGTCGGCGGGGTGACCTTCTTCTCCGGCGACAGCTGGCGTGACGAGGCGATGTCGTCCGGCGTGTTCCCGACCCTGCCCGGCGACGAGTTCTCCACGCCGCCGACCGACGAGCCGTGGTGGACCACGGCCGGCGACCCGCCGACGTCCGGCGGCCCCACTTCAGGGGTGGCGACCGCGACCGTGCTGCCGGTGACGGCGTCGCCGCCGTCCGCGACCTCCACGACGAGCGCCGTGCCGACGAGCACCGCACCGGAGCCCGGCCCGTCGGCGACGCGCGCACCCTCCACACCACCCTCGACCGGCACGCCGTCCCCCTCCTCGACGAGCGACCCGAGGCCCGGCCCCCGGCCGACGAAGACGACTCCGCCCTCCCCGACGCCGACCTCCTCGCCGACCTCGAGCGGCTCTGGCTGCTGGCTGCTCGTCATCTGCTGACGCGTCGCCGCGGCATGGGAGCCTGATCGCATGGACTGCGTCTTCTGCTCCATCGTCGCGGGTGACGTACCGGCCGACGTCGTGCTCGACGAGCCCGACCTGCTCGGCTTCCTCGACCGGCGACCGGTGTTCAAGGGACACGTGCTCCTCGTGCCACGCCGCCACGTCGACACCCTCCTCGACCTGCCGCAGCCGCTGCACGCGCCGTTGCTCGGGGCGGCGCAGCGGCTCGCCGGTGCCGTCGTCGAGGGGCTCGGCGCCCAGGGCAGCTTCGTGGCGATGAACAACGTCGTCAGCCAGTCGGTGCCGCACCTGCACGTGCACGTCGTGCCCCGGACCAAGGGCGACGGCCTGCGGGGCTTCTTCTGGCCGCGCACGACGTACGCGTCCGACGCCGAGTCGGCCGCCTATGCCGCCCGCCTCGCGGGAGCGTTGGCGCCGCCGGTGGCGCGCGCCGACGCCTGAGGCGCGCGTGATCACCGCGACGGCTCATCGGCGAACGGGTCGGCATCGTGGCCTGCTGTTTGCACTCTCCGGGTCAGAGTGCCAATAATGGCGTTAGCACTCTCCAGGTGGGAGTGACAGAACTGGGCCGCACGCCGAGGGCTCGGTCCCGCAGCGACGTGAGCTGCCGGGTCCGGTCCCATCCGTCGCGGGCGTCGTGCGGGCCGCCACCAACGATTCGCGTGGGAGGAACCACCCGAATGGCCAAGACCATTGCGTTTGACGAAGAGGCGCGTCGCGGCCTCGAGCGCGGCATGAACACCCTTGCCGACGCCGTCCGCGTCACGCTCGGCCCCAAGGGCCGCAACGTCGTCCTGGAGAAGAAGTGGGGCGCCCCCACGATCACCAACGACGGTGTCTCGATCGCCAAGGAGATCGAGCTCGACGACCCGTACGAGAAGATCGGTGCGGAGCTCGTCAAGGAGGTCGCCAAGAAGACCGACGACGTCGCCGGTGACGGCACGACGACGGCCACCGTCCTCGCCCAGGCCATGGTGAAGGAGGGCCTGCGCAACGTTGCCGCGGGCGCGAACCCGATGGCCCTCAAGCGCGGCATCGAGAAGGCCGTCGAGGCCGTCTCCGCGTCGCTGCTCGAGTCCGCCAAGGAGGTCGAGACCAAGGAGCAGATCGCCTCCACCGCCAGCATCTCGGCGGCCGACGAGGAGATCGGCGGCCTCATCGCCGAGGCGATGGACAAGGTCGGCAAGGAAGGCGTCATCACCGTCGAGGACTCCAACACCATGGGCCTCGAGCTGGAGATGACCGAGGGCATGCGCTTCGACAAGGGCTACATCTCGGCGTACTTCGTCACCGACACCGAGCGCATGGAGGCCGTCCTCGACGACGCCTACGTGCTCGTGGCCAACAGCAAGATCGGCAGCATCAAGGACCTCATCCCGCTGCTCGAGAAGGTCATGCAGTCCGGCAAGCCGCTGCTCATCATCGCCGAGGACATCGAGGGCGAGGCCCTGGCGACCCTCGTCGTCAACAAGATCAAGGGCACGTTCAAGTCCGTCGCCGTCAAGGCCCCGGGCTTCGGCGACCGCCGCAAGGCGATGCTCACCGACATCGCGATCCTCACCGGTGGCCAGGTCATCTCCGAGGAGGTCGGTCTCAAGCTCGAGAACGCCACCCTCGACCTGCTCGGCAAGGCGCGCAAGGTCGTCGTCACCAAGGACGAGACGACCATCGTCGAGGACGCCGAGGACCGCACGCAGATCGAGGGCCGCATCGCCCAGATCAAGGCCGAGATCGAGAAGTCGGACTCCGACTACGACCGCGAGAAGCTCCAGGAGCGCCTCGCCAAGCTCGCCGGCGGCGTCGCCGTCATCAAGGCGGGCGCGGCCACCGAGGTCGAGCTCAAGGAGCGCAAGCACCGCATCGAGGACGCCGTCCGCAACGCGAAGGCCGCCGTCGAGGAGGGCATCGTCGCCGGTGGTGGCGTCGCCCTCATCCAGGCCGCCAAGGCGCTCGACGCCCTCTCGCTCGAGGGTGACGAGGCCACCGGCGCGAACATCGTGCGCGTCGCGACCGAGGCCCCGCTCAAGCAGATCGCGATCAACGCCGGCCTCGAGGGCGGCGTCGTCGCGGAGAAGGTGCGCGGTCTCGCCCCCGGCCACGGCCTCAACGCCGCCACGGGCGCCTACGAGGACCTCCTCGAGGCGGGCATCATCGACCCGGTCAAGGTGACGCGTTCCGCGCTGCAGAACGCGGCGTCGATCGCGGCGCTGTTCCTCACGACCGAGGCCGTCATCGCCGACAAGCCGGAGAAGGCCGCTGCGGTCCCCGGCGGCGGTGACATGGACGGCATGGGTGGCATGGGCTTCTGAGCCCGCTCGCTCCACCACAGAGCACGCCCAGGAGGGCGGCTCCCCGGACGGGGAGCCGCCCTTCGGCGCCCCCGCGGCAGATGCCGCCGGTCAGCGGGCGAAGAGGGCGCGCGTCGCGGTCTCGTGCTCGGCGTAGGCCCGGGAGGCCTTGAGCGTCAGGCGCCCGACGTCGGCGAGGGACTCGGTCATCTGGGCCTGGACGCGCTGGTAGTCGGCCATGACCCGCTCGAACTCGGCCTTGGCCGGCCCCTGCCAGTCGCCGCCGAGGCCGGCGAGGCGGCCGCGCAGCTCGGCGGAGCTCGAGGTGATGCTGTCGGCGAGACGGTTGATGTCGGCCGCCGCGGCGGCGATGCGCTCGGTGTCGACGACGGAACGGGTCATGGGGTCCTCCTGCTCGATCGGGTGGCCGACCGGTCCGGTGGCCTCGTGTCCCGAGGCTAGGTCGGTGCCGCGGGAGGCGTCGGGCGTCATCCACAGCCGCGACCGTCGGGGTCCTGGCCTAGGCTCACGAGTCATGACCGTGTGGATCGACCAGCCGATCTGGCCCGCCCACGGTCGGCTCTTCGCGCACCTCGTCAGCGACACGTCTTACGACGAGCTGCACGCCGTCGCCCGCGCCGCGCAGCTGCACCCGAGGGCCTTCGACGGTGACCACTACGACGTGCCCGAGGGGCGCTGGCAGGACGCCGTCGAGGCCGGGGCCACCCCGACCTCGGGGGTCGACCTCGCCCGCCGGCTCAACGCGTCGGGGCTCCGGCTGCGCAAGCGCAAGCGTGACCGCGGCGTCCGTCGCATCCTCGACGTGCCCTTCCCCAACGGCGCGAGCGACGTCGACCTCGTGGCGTCCGACGAGCCGCTCGACCCGGCCCGTGTGCTCGCCGCCATGGTGTTCGTCCGGGACCGGCGCGGGGACTTCGTCGTCGTCCACAGCGTGCGACGGGGGGAGTGGGGCTCGCCCGGCGGCTGGCGCGAGGCGGACGAGACGCCGGTCGAGAACGCCGTGCGCGAGACCTTCGAGGAGACCGGCCTGCGGCTGCGCCACCCGGACGTGCTCCCGTGCGGCTACGAGCGCTTCACGCCACGCTCTCCGGACAACCTCTTCACGCCGGACAAGCCGTTCCTCCAGGTGTTCCGCACGCGCCTCGACGCGGTCCGCCCGGCCATCACCGACGGCGACGACGGCATCCACGAGACGCGATGGGTGACCCCGCCGGAGTACGCGCAGCTGTGCAGCCACCTCTTCTGGTGGCCGCTCGCGGTCGAGGTGTTCCCTGACTTGCGCGGCTGAGGCGCCCGCGCGACGCTGAGCATCGGCTCGCACACCGACGTGCCGAACCTCCTCGACGACAGAGAGGTGCCCTCATGGCGTTGCCCAGCCCCGGCTACTCGATCACGGTGCGCGTGGAGGTGGCCGCCCGGGCCGACGCCACGGCGGGACTCGTCGCGGCGATCCAGGGGGCAGGCGGTTCGGTCACCGCCCTCGACATCGCCGAGTCGAGCCACGACCGGCTCGTCGTCGACGTCACGTGCAACGCCTCGGACGCGGACCACGCCGACCGCATCTCGACGGCGCTCGCGGCCCTGCCGGGCGTCTCGGTGCGCAAGGTGAGCGACCAGACGTTCCTCATGCACCTCGGCGGCAAGCTCGAGGTCATGCCGAAGGTGCCGCTCAAGCACCGCGACGACCTCGCCCGCGCCTACACCCCGGGCGTCGCCCGCATCTGCCAGGCCATCGCCGAGCACCCCGAGGACGTGCGGCACCTGACGATCAAGCGCAACACGGTCGCGGTCGTCACGGACGGGTCGGCGGTGCTGGGCCTCGGCAACATCGGGCCGGCGGCGGCGCTGCCCGTCATGGAGGGCAAGGCCGCGTTGTTCAAGCAGTTCGCCGGCGTCGACGCGTGGCCCGTCTGCCTCGACACGCAGGACACCGAGGAGATCATCCGCATCGTCAGGGCGATCGCGGTCGTCTACGGCGGCATCAACCTCGAGGACATCGCAGCGCCGCGGTGCTTCGAGATCGAGCGCCGACTGCGCGCCGAGCTCGACATCCCCGTCTTCCACGACGACCAGCACGGCACCGCGATCGTCGTGCTCGCCGCGCTGACGAACGCCCTGCGCGTCGTCGGCAAGTCGATCGCCGACGTCCGGATCGTCGTGAGCGGCGTCGGCGCGGCGGGCCACGCCATCATCGAGCTGCTCCTCGCCCAGGGCGCGACCGACATCGTCGCCTGCGGCAGCCAGGGCGTGCTGACCCACGGGGAGAGGTACGCCGACCCGGACCGCCAGTGGATCGCCGACCACACCAACGTGTCCGACGAGACGGGTTCACTGCGGGACGTCATCGCCGGGAGCGACGTCTTCATCGGCGTATCCGCGCCCAACCTGCTCACGGGTGCCGACATCGCGACGATGGCCGACGACGCGGTCGTCTTCGCCCTGGCCAACCCGGACCCGGAGGTCGACCCCGTCGAGGCGGGGGAGCACGCGGCCGTCGTGGCGACCGGGCGCTCGGACTACCCGAACCAGATCAACAACGTGCTGGCCTTCCCCGGGTTCTTCCGCGGCATGCTCGACGCTGGCTCCGCCCGCATCACGCAGGCGGTCATGGTCGCCGCCGCGACCGCCATTGCCGACGCCGTCTCCCCGGCCGAGCTCAACGCCAGCTACATCGTCCCGTCGGTCTTCGACCCGGTCGTCGCACCCGCCGTGGCGGCCGCCGTGCGCCATGCCGTCGAGGCGGAGGCCGACCCCGAGGCGGCGTCGCGGGCAGCGGCGGGCGCGGGGAAGCAGACGGCGGCAGGCGCGAGCCTCGAGGCGGAGGCGGACGCTGCACGCCCGGCCTGACGGGCCGGGAGCCCCGCGCGACAGGCGTCAGCGGTAGTTGGTGAAGTTGAGCGCGACGTCGAGGTCGGCCTCGCGCAGCATCTTCTGCACAGCCTGGAGGTCGTCGCGGGACTTGCTCGTGACGCGCAGCTCGTCGCCCTGGACCTGGCTCTTGACGCCCTTGGGGCC
>NZ_JBNDHY010000145.1:0-10618 GCF_056755315.1 Monashia sp. HAY1-2A | reverse complement strand
GCTTGAACGGCGTGAAAGGTGGGCGGACGACGGCGGTCGTGTCGGGCGTCGTCGGGGTCTCGAGCACGGCCTTGGCGTGCGAGAAGAGCTCGACGGACCGCTCACCGTGGTACGCGCCGTTGCCGCTCGCGCCGACCCCGCCGAAGGGCAGCCCGTGGACCGCCATGTGCGCGAGCGGCAGGTTGACACCGAGGGCGCCGGACGACGTCTCGCGCACGAAGCGTCGGCGCACGTCCGCGTCGGCGGTGAAGACGTAGAGCGCGAGCGGCTTGTCGCGCTCGGTGATCACCTCGATCGCCTCGTCGAGGCCCGAGACCTCGACGAGGGGCAGCACCGGCCCGAAGATCTCCTCCTGCATGACCGGGTCGTCGAGGCAGACGTCGTCGAGGACCGTCGGGGCCAGGTAGCGGCTGGCGGCGTCGGACTCCCCGCCCAGGACGACCCGCTCGGCGTCGACCAACGCGTGGAGCCGCGCGAAGTGCCGGTCGTCGACGATGCGGCCGTACTCCGCGGACCTCGCTGGGTCGGTCCCGAAGGACTCCCGGAGCGCGTCGGCGAGCCTGGGCACGAGCGCGTCGAGCGTGGCCCGGGTGCCGAGGACGTAGTCCGGGGCGACGCACGTCTGCCCCGCGTTCGTGAACTTCCCCCAGACGATGCGTCGGGCCGCGACGAGCAGGTCGGCGTCCTCGTGGACGTAGGTCGGCGACTTGCCGCCGAGCTCGAGCGTCACCGGTGTGAGGTGCCGGGCCGCCGCCTCGAGGACGATGCGGCCGACGGAGCCGTTGCCGGTGTAGAAGATGTGGTCGAAGCGCTCGGCCAGAAGGGCGGTCGTCTCCGGGACCCCGCCCTCGACGACGTGCACGGCCGACGCGTCGAGGTGGCGGGGCAGCAGCCGGGCGAGCACCCGCGAGGTGGCCGGCGCCACCTCGCTCGGCTTGAGCACGGCCGCGTTTCCCGCCGCGAGGACTCCGACGAGCGGGGCGAGCAGCAGCTGCACCGGGTAGTTCCAGGGCGCGATGACGAGGACGACGCCGAGCGGCTCTCGCACGACCCGGGCGCGGCCGGGCATGACCGAGAGCGGCACGGGCACGCGGCGCGGCCGCAGCCACGAGCGCAGGTGCCGCAACGTGTGGTCGATCTCCTCGACGACGAACCCGAGCTCGGTGACCCAGGCCTCCGTCGGGTTCTTGGCCAGGTCCTGGCGCAGGGCGTCCGCGAGCTCGTCCTCGTGGTCCGCGATCATCGCCCGTAGGGCCCGCAGCTGCTCGACCCGCCAGGCGTACGGCTTGGTCCGACCGCTGCGGAACGCCGCCCGGGCCGATGCGACGACCCCGCGCACGTCCGCTCCCCCGGCCGGGGCGACGGGGTCGGACGGGGCGCGGTCGGTGGGCGCGGTCTGCGTCATGGGGTCCATCCTCGTGGGTCGTCGGTCGTCGGTCGGTGACCTGTCGTGCGGTCCGGGTCCCGGCGTCGACGCTCAGGCCGCGAGCAGCCGGTGCACGACGGTGTCGGCGAGCAGCCGCCCGCGCCGCGTCAGCACGACGCGTCCCCGGGAGACCGCCGCGACGCCGTCGACGAGCCCGTCGGCGACGAGCCCGGCCACGGCGGCGCGTCCCGATCCTCGCAGGTCCGCCACGGGCAGTCCCTCGACGAGACGTGTGCCGAGGAGCACACGCTCGTCGTGCCGCTGCTCGTCGTCGAGGACCTCGCGGGCCGCGGCGGGCGACTGCCCGGTGCCGAGCCGCTGGGCGTAGGCGCTCGGGTGCTTGACGTTCCACCACCGGACGCCACCGACGTGGCTGTGGGCCCCGGGGCCGATGCCCCACCAGTTCGTACCGGCCCAGTAGGCGATGTTGTGGCGGCAGCGGTGCTGCTCGTCGCGGGCCCAGTTGCTCACCTCGTACCAGCCGAACCCGGCGGCCGAGAGCAGCTCGTCGGCCAGCTCGTACTTGTCGGCCTCGTCGTCGTCCTCGGGGGCCGGGACGAGGCCGCGACGGACCTGCGCAGCCAGCCGCGTGCCCTCCTCGACGACCAGGGCGTAGGCCGAGACGTGGTCCGGCTCGAGGGCCACGGCGGTCTCCAGGCTCGTGCGCCAGTCGTCGAGGGACTCCCCCGGCGTGCCGTAGATGAGGTCGACGCTGACCTGCAGCCCGGCCGCCCGCGCCCCCGCCACCGCGCGGGCCACGTTGACGGGGTCGTGGGTGCGGTCGAGGGTGCGCAGCACATGGGGAACCGCCGACTGCATGCCGACGGAGACGCGCGTGAAACCGCCGGCGGCGAGCTCGGCGAGCGACTCGGGCGTCACCGAGTCGGGGTTGGCCTCGGTCGTCACCTCGGCGTCCGCGGCCAGGCCGAACCGGTCGCGGATGCCGGCGAGGAGGCGGACGAGGTCGCGGCTGCGCAGCATCGTGGGGGTGCCGCCGCCGACGAAGACCGTCGACACCGGCGGCGCGTCCGGGCCGAGGACGCCCGCCGCGAGGTCGAGCTCGCGCGTCGCGGCATCGGCATAGGAGTCGAGGCCGATGGAGGCCCCGGGACCGCCGAGCTCGGTGAGCGTGTAGGTGTTGAAGTCGCAGTAGCCGCAGCGGACCGAGCAGAACGGTACGTGGACGTAGACGCCGAGGTCGGTCGAGGCGAGCGAGGTGAGGGCGGACGCCGGCAGCTCGCCGGTCGGCGGAGCGGGGTCGCCGTCGGGCAGGGCTGAGGGCGGCATCCGGTCATTCTCGCACCGGCCCGGACGGTCAGGACCGACGCGCCTCGATGCGGTCGAGCTGCTCGGCGAGGAAGCGCCCCTCGTCCTCGACGTCGAAGGTGAACCCCGAGGCGAACGCCTGCTGGGTCCACCAGCCCTCCGGGTGCTCGACGTCGGAGCGGCTGCGCACTGCGGTGACCCGGTGGCCGCGGACGGCCGCGATGAGGTTCTCGTTCCTGGCCGTGTAGGCGTCGGGCCCGAGGACGACGACGTCCTTGGCGTCGCGGCAGAACATGAGGGAGAACAGGCCGCTGCCGGCGAAGCCCGCGACGGTGCGGGCGGCACGGAAGCGCGACACCTGCTCGCACAGGGCGTGGTCCTCGGGGTACATGACCTCGAATCCCCTTGCCCTGAAAAGCTCCTCGACCTGGGCCACGTTGTGGCACGACCTCTTGAGCGCGGGCCTGCGCGACACGAACAGCCGCTCTGCACGGGGACGGTCATCCGCGTCGCGGACGAGGTGGTCGCCGACGCGGTCCCACAGGCGCGCGATGTCCGGGTGGACGAAGCGTGGCAGGGAGAACATGCCCGTCGCCGTGTAGAGGCGCTCGGGCCGGCACGTGGTCGTGAAGACGTGGACGTCCTCGGCCCTGATGCCGAAGGCACCGAGGACCTCGTTCTCGAACGGCTGCAGCGCCATCGGCTCCCGGTCGTGCTGGAGGGTCAGGAGGACCTTGGCCTCCGGCTCGACCGCACGCACCTGCTCGAAGGCCCACAGCCGGCTCACCTGCTCGGTGAGCAGGTGGCCGAAGTGCCCCGGCCACTCCGAGTCGAGGTGGAACCAGGCGCCGGGAAGCGGGTCGGGGCTGCTGACGTCGCGGCGCACGACCCCGAACCGCGGGAACTTCTCGATGACGTAGATGTTGGCCATCCGCGTCATCCAGTTCTGCCGGAACGACTCCGGGTAGAGCAGGTGGTCCCGGGTGACGATCTGCCCACGCGCGCAGACGGCCTCGTCGTAGCGGCGCAGCACCATCTCGGGCACGCGGAACTCGGTCTGGACGTACGGGTCGCCGGCGCGGTTGACGACGTACTCGTTGGTGGCGCTCCACGTCACCGAGGGAAGGGACGCAAGCCGCTCCCCCAGCTCGGGTCGCGCCGCGAGAACCGCGTCGACCTCCTCCTCGCGCAGCTTCGGCGCGACGCGCGTGCTGTTGACGAGGCGGAGCACCTTGCTGTGCACGTGGACCTCCGCGAGACATCCCGCGAGCCCGAAGACGTCGCGCCGCTCCCACCCCTTCGACAGGTCGTCGACGAGGTCACGGGTGCGCGCCGCCTGGGCCTCGGCGACGAGCGACCAGAGGTCGCCCTCGTACGGGGGTTCCTCGGGGATGTTCTCGTTGGGCAGGGCGTCCCGGCCACGCTCGAAGCGCTCGGACCTCTGCGCCGGCTCGGCCGCGTCGCCACCGGGCACGAGTCGACGGGCGACGTACCAGCCGCCCTTGTCCAGGTGCATGAAGACGCGCTGGAAGAGGCGGGCCTGCTCGACGGCGGACGTGTCGGACGCGTCCACGACGACGTCGAACGGCCCCGCCACGGTGAGCCGCACGTGCACCGCGGAGGGTTCGTCATCGACGTGGACGCGGTGCACCGTGAGGTCGGGCCAGGCCCGCTCGAGGACGGAGGACCAGGCCTCCACGTCGGCGGCGCCGGTGACGACGACCCGACCGCCGGGCCGGCGCGACACGGCCTGGAGGACGAGCTGGAGGGCCTCGTAGTGCGGCCGGTTGACCGACCACGCCTCCTCGTCGGCGAGGGTGAGCAGGTCGCGGGCCGTGGGAGGCGTCCAGGCCCGCTCCTCGACGGCCTCCGTCGGGGCCGGCGTCGCGTCGGCAGGCGTCGCGTCCGCGAGCGTCGCGTCGGCCGCCGTCGTTCCGGTCGGCGTCGTGCCGGCCGGCATCGCGTCGCCCACCTGCGGGGCCTCCGTTCCCGAGGCCCGGGACCCTCGCCGGCCGAGCACACGCATCCACTGCACGGGCACATCAAAGCATGGGGCCGGTCACGCGGCCGGGGAGGCCGTCAGCCCGAGTGCGTCGTGACGCCGTACCGCGCCCTGCTGGCGAGGGCCCACCGCGAGGCCGGCACCGACGCCGCCCCGACGAGGAGCATGAACCCGGCGAGCAACAGCCACCCGGTCTCGCCCAGCGTGACGCAGAAGTACGTCACGACGGGTGGCCCCACCACGGACAGGACGCTGAACCCCAGGCCGGCGAAGCCCTGGTACTGGCCCTGGCGCTCGTGCGGCGCGAGACCCATCTGCAGACCCCACTGCCCGCCGGAGCCGATCATCTCGCCGACGACGTGCACGAGCGCTCCCACGACGAGGGCCGCGACAGCGAACCAGGCCGGACCCCGGTCGGCCAGCGCCACGACGGCGAAGCCGCCCGCGATCCAGCACGCGCCGCGGACCAGGGCGCGGGAGCCCGCCTCGACGGAGTCCGCACGCCGCGACAGGCGCACCTGGAAGAGCGCCACCGCCGCGGTGTTGATGACGAGCAGCACGGCGACCATGACCGGTGGGGCCGTGGTGCGCTGGGAGATGAACAGCGCCAGGCCGAGCTCCATGACGAAGAAGTGCAACGAGAACAGTCCGGTGAGGACCGTGACGACGACGAAGGGCCAGTCGCGCAGCACCGCCAGGCGAGGCTCGTCGGCGCCGCGGGCGTAGGGCGGCAGGTCCGGCAGACGCGTCGTGTTCCAGGCGGCGACGGCGGTGAAGACGGCGTTGAGGACGAAGACCGACACGTAGGCCCAGGGACGGTCGACGACGAGCGCGGCGCCGCCGAGGACCGAGCCCAGGCCGAGCGCCGTGTTCGTCACCGCGCGCAGGTACGCCTTGAAGAGGACGCCGCGGCCCCCGGTGGCGAGATGGGCGACGACGCCCTGGTTGACGGCGCCGGCGCCCCGCTCGAAGAGGGTGAGCACGCCGAGGAGCACCGCGAGGGTCCACGGCGTGCGCGCGAACGCCGGCGGCGCGCTGAAGACCGCGGCCCCGGCCATGAGGACGGTGAGCACCCGGCGCGGGCCCCGGACGTCGCCGAGGTGCCCGGCGGGCACCTGCACGAGGATGCCCACGACCGCGGCCACCGACATCGCCAGGGCCACCTCCGTGGCGGTGAAGCCGACCTGACGCGTGAAGTACAGGGCGCTCGTCGTCATCACCGCCCCGGCGCCGAACCGGTTGGCGAACGACCCGGCGGCAAGGATGCGGAGGTCGCGGTCGACCGGAATCCCCTTGCGTGTCAACGGTTCTGCCGCCACCCCTGCCGTCGCCATCATCCCACCCCTCGTCCCGGTTTATCTCGACGTCAAGATATCCGAGGGTCCCGGGGGCGGTGCAACCGGTTTCTCGTGGCCGCGCGGCCGTCCCGTAGGGTCGAGAGCGTGTACCGGCCCAACTGGATCGAGATCGACGGCGTCGTCAACATGCGCGACCTCGGCGGGATGCCGACCACCGACGGCGGCAGCGTCCGCCCCCGACGACTCATCCGCTCCGACAACCTCCAGGACCTGCCGGCGCCCTCGGTGCGCCACCTCGTCGACGTCGTCGGTGTCCGCGACGTCGTCGACCTTCGCACCCATGTGGAGGTGGCCAAGGAGGGCGAGGGCCCGCTGCTCGCCGAACCGGCCATCCGCTACCACCACTTCACGCTCTACCGCGAGGACACGTCCGAGTCGGGCATCCCGGCCGCCGAGCGTGCCCTGCCGTGGGAGACCGACGAGCGACGGGCCCGCGACACCGCGCGGCGAGAGGCCGCGGAGCGCGCCGGGGCCGGGATCGCGAGCGCGGCGGAGGCCGAGCAGGAGGAGGCCCGCCGGCGCAGCCACGACGCGTTCTGGTCGGAGCACTACCTGTCCTACCTGGTCCAGCGGCCCGACTCGGTCGTCGCGGCCCTGCGGGCCGTGGCCGGCAGCGACGGGGCCTCGATCGTGCACTGTGCCGCGGGCAAGGACCGCACCGGCACCGTCGTCGGGCTCGCTCTCACCGTGGTCGGCGTGCCGGCCGACCTCGTCGTCGCCGACTACGCCGCCTCGGCCGAGCGCGTCGCGGCGATCATGGACCGACTGCGCGCCAAGCAGGCGTATGCCGACAACCTGCGGGACAAGACCGTCGCGCAGCAGTCACCGACCACCGACACGATGCGCCTGCTCCTCGAGGCGCTGCAGGTGCGGTACGGCGGCGCCCTCGGCTGGCTCGAGGCCCAGGGGTGGACCGCCGCCGACACCGAGCGGCTGCGCGCCAGGCTGCTCGAGGACTGACGGGCGCCGCCCCGGCTACTTCTTCGGCCTGTCCCCCGCGCCGTCGCTCGACAGGGCCGCGATGAAGGCCTCCTGCGGGACCTCGACCCGGCCGACCATCTTCATCCGCTTCTTGCCCTCCTTCTGCTTCTCGAGCAGCTTGCGCTTGCGGCTGATGTCGCCGCCGTAGCACTTGGCGAGGACGTCCTTGCGGATGGCGCGGATGTTCTCGCGGGCGATGATGCGCGAGCCGATCGCGGCCTGGATCGGCACCTCGAACTGCTGGCGCGGGATGAGGTCCTTGAGCTTGCCGGCCATCATGACGCCGTACGAGTAGGCCTTGTCCTTGTGGACGATGGCGCTGAACGCGTCGACGCTCTCGCCCTGGAGCAGGATCTGCACCTTGACGAGGTCGGCCACCTGCTCCCCGTCGGGCTCGTAGTCGAGCGAGGCGTAGCCGCGGGTGCGCGACTTCAGCTGGTCGAAGAAGTCGAAGACGATCTCCGCGAGCGGCAGCGTGTAGCGCATCTCGACCCGGTCCTCGGACAGGTAGTCCATCCCCCGGAGCGCGCCGCGCTTCTGCTGGCACAGCTCCATGATGGCCCCGACGAACTCGCTCGGAGCGAGGATCGTGGCGCGCACGACCGGCTCGCTGACCTCGGCGATCTTGCCCTCGGGGAACTCGCTCGGGTTGGTGACGTGGATCTGCTTGCCGTCGTCCATCGTCACGTCGTAGACGACGTTGGGCTGGGTCGAGATGAGGTCGAGGTTGAACTCCCGCTCGAGCCGCTCGCGGACGATCTCGAGGTGCAGCAGCCCGAGGAAGCCGCAGCGGAAGCCGAAGCCGAGGGCGGCCGACGTCTCCGGCTCGTAGACGAGCGCCGCGTCGTTGAGCTTGAGCCGGTCGAGGGCGTCGCGCAGGTCCGGGTAGTCCGATCCGTCGATCGGGTACAGCCCGGAGAAGACCATCGGCTTGGGGTCGCGGTAGCCGCCGAGGCTCTGCGTGGCGGGCTTGCTCGCGTTCGTCACGGTGTCGCCGACGCGGGACTGGCGGACGTCCTTGACGCCGGTGATGAGATAGCCGACCTCGCCCACCCCGAGCCCCTTGCCGGGCACCGGCTCCGGGCTGATGACGCCGATCTCGAGCAGCTCGTGGGTGGCCCGGGTCGACATCATGACGATGCGCTCGCGCGGGTTGAGGTTGCCGTCGACGACCCGGACGTAGGTGACGACGCCGCGGTAGGTGTCGTAGACGGAGTCGAAGATCATCGCGCGGGCCGGCGCCGACGCGTCACCGGTCGGGGCCGGGAACTGGGTGACGATCTCGTCGAGGAGCGCCTCGACGCCCTCCCCGGTCTTGCCGGACACCTTGAGGCAGTCCTCCGGGTCGCCACCGATGAGCTTGGCGAGCTCCTCGGCGTACTTCTCCGGCTGGGCCGCGGGCAGGTCGATCTTGTTGAGGACCGGGATGATGGTGAGGTCGTTCTCCATCGCCAGGTAGAGGTTCGCGAGGGTCTGGGCCTCGATGCCCTGGGCGGCGTCGACGAGGAGCACCGCGCCCTCGCAGGCCGCCAGGCTGCGCGACACCTCGTACGTGAAGTCGACGTGACCGGGGGTGTCGATCATGTTGAGCGCGTAGGTCTGCCCGCCGACCTCCCACGGCATGCGCACGGCCTGGCTCTTGATCGTGATGCCGCGCTCCCGCTCGATGTCCATGCGGTCGAGGTACTGGGCGCGCATCGCCCGCGCGTCGACGACCCCGGTCAGCTGGAGCATCCGGTCGGCGAGGGTCGACTTGCCGTGGTCGATGTGCGCGATGATGCAGAAGTTGCGGATCAGGTCCGGCGGCGTTGCGTTGGGGGCCAACGCGGAGCGGGCCATGGGCGACACGGTGGGGCGAACCTCGCGAGGTGGGCGGCGGGTGGACGGTCGTGCTCGGCCGGGGCCGGCATCGTCCCAGTCTCCCACGTCCGGACGCCTGCCCGCGCACCCGCCGCACACTCCCGAGCACCCGTGGGCGCCCGGCCGCCGAGCGGGGACGCCCGATCGGCGGGACGATGTCGAGCAGCGCCGCCGCCGATCGACGTGGCCGTGCGTGGCCGCCGGCTGCACCAGCACCCCTATGCCGAGACGTTCGTCATCCGGCGCGGGTCTGCGACCTTCACCATCGGCTCCGGGGCGGACGCTCGCGAGGTCGTCGGTCGCGCCGGGCAGGTGCTCGTCGTGCCGGCGAACACGCCGCACCGGTTCCGCACCGGCCCCGGCGGCTACGAGGGCGTCCACATCCACGCGAACGACCACTTCGTCACCGACTGGCTCGAGTGACCTCGCCGCGCCGGCAGAGCGCGGACTGTCAGCGCCGGCGTCAGCGCGTCGACGCGGTGACCGGGCCGTCCGAGGTGTCCGACGCGTCCCACCTGGGCGACGCATCCGGCGTCCCGGTGCGCGCGCCGGCCGTCGGGCGCCGCTCCAGGACGAGGGACGTCGCGGCGATGCCGACGCCGAGGACCGCCAGTACCGCGCCGACGAGGCTCGGGGCGCCGTAGCCGAACCCGGCCGCGAGGACGACCGACCCGAGCCAGGCCCCGAGCGCGTTCGCGGTGTTGAGCGTCGAGTGGTTGAGCGCCGCGGCGAGCGACTGTCCCTCGTGCGCGACGTCCATGAGTCGGGTCTGCAGCAGCGGTACGAGCACCGAGGGCAGCAGCCCGAGGAGGAACACCATGCTCACCGCGAGCCACAGGACGTGGGCGGCCGGACCGAAGGCGGCCAGCAGCACGGCGATGAGCGACAGGGACACGACGATGCCGCGCAGGACCCCGAACCGCTTCCCGACGCGCCCGGACAGAGCCATGCCGACGACCATGCCGGTCCCGTACGCAGCGAGGACCCAGGGGATGTGGCGCTCGTCCAGTCCGGCGAGGTCGGTCATCGTCGGGGTGATGAAGGAGTACATGGCGAACATGCCGCCGAAGCCCACGACGCCGACGAGGAGGGCCAGCCAGACCTGCAGCCGGGTCAGGGCCCTCAGCTCACGACGCATCGACTCCTCACCGCTCGAGCTCTGCCGCGGCAGGAACAGGCCGACCGCCACGACCGTGACCGCCGCGATGATCCCGACCGCCAGGTAGGGCGCGTGCCACGAGAGCCGCTGGCCGAGTACGGTCGCGAACGGCACGCCGACGACGTTGGCCACGCCGAGCCCGCCCAGGATGGTCGCCACCGCTGCGGTGCGACGTTCGTGCGAGACCAGTGACGCCGCGACGACCGATCCGATGCCGAAGAACGCGCCGTGCGGCATGCCGGCGAGGAACCGGGCGGCCATGACGGTCGGGTAGGTGTTCGCGACGACGACGGCCAGGTGGGCGACGGCGAAGAAGGCCATGAGACCCATGAGCAGGCCCTTGCGCGGCGCCTTGGCCGCGATGACGGCGATGAGCGGGGCGCCGACGACGACGCCGAGCGCGTAGGCCGACACGTAGTGACCGGCGGTCGCGATGTCGACGGCGGTGCCCGCGGCGATCTGGGGCAGCAGGCCCATGGTCACGAACTCGGTCGTGCCGATGGCGAAGCCGCCCACGGACAGCGCGAGGATGGCAAGGGCGGTGCGGCGACGGGCGGGGCTCAAGG
>NZ_JBNDHY010000144.1:0-10948 GCF_056755315.1 Monashia sp. HAY1-2A | reverse complement strand
GGGTCACCACCGCCCGCCGCGCCTGACGCGTCTGACCCGCCTGACGCGTCAGCCCCGCACCGAGCGCGACCCACTCCGCTGGGTCGGGCGGCCGGATCCACACGACGTTCGGCTTCGTCCGGGCGGGTCTCGCCGGTTCGCTCCGGCCGCTCGGCCCGACGCCCGGGCGCGCGGTCCGGACGCGCCGCCCGGGCGCACGGGACACGTCGCGGTCCGCGTCGGTGCCGCGACTAGGCTCTGCCGGGTGAGCGAGCGCTACGACTGCACCGACCCCGACGGCCGCGCCGAGGGCATCCCCGCCGCCGCGGCGGCCGTGCGACGCGGCGAGGTCGTGGTCCTGCCGACCGACACCGTCTACGGCATCGGCTGCGACGCCTTCGACGCCAATGCCGTGGCCTCCGTGCTCGCCGCGAAGGGCCGCGGGCGCGACATGCCGCCGCCGGTGCTCATCCCGACGGCCCGGACCGCGCAGGGGCTGGCCACCCAGGTGCCCGACTACGCCAACCGCCTGATGGAGCGGTTCTGGCCCGGTCCGCTCACGGTCGTGCTCAAGGCCCAGACGTCGCTGCACTGGGACCTCGGCGAGACGAACGGCACCGTGGCGCTGCGCGTGCCCGACGACGAGATCGCCCTCGACCTGCTCGGCGACATCGGACCGATGGCCGTCACGAGCGCCAACACGACCGGGGACCCCGCGGCGCGGTCGGTCGACGAGGCGCAGGCCATGCTCGGCGAGTCCGTGGCGGTCTACCTCGACGGCGGCCCGACCGAGGGCGGCGCTCCCTCGACCATCGTCGACTGCACGGGGGAGGTCCCCGTCACCCTGCGCCTCGGCGCCATCCCGCAGGCCGACCTCGACGCGGCGCTCCTGCCCCAGGAGCCGCCCACCGACGACGCAGGAACCGACGCCGTCGCCAGCGTGGACGTCCCCGACGCCGACACGGCCGACGTCCCGGACGCCGGCGAGCCCGTCGGCGAGGTGCCGCCCGACCCCACGCCGGACCCGAGCGTCGACCCCACCCAGCACGGACGCGGTGCCGCCGCCCACGGCTCGACGGCATAGAGTTGGTCCGCGCTCGCACCAGTGCCCCGCACGGAAACCCGCACGGAAACCCGCACCGAAACCCGCACCCTCCGGAGATGCCCCATGGCTGACGACACGACGTTCTACGGCTCCGACTTCGGCGCCCTCCAGTCCTTCGACCCGGACATCGCGGGGGTGCTCCTGTCCGAGCTGGACCGCATCCGCGGCGGCCTGCAGCTCATCGCGAGCGAGAACATCAGCTCGCCCGCGGTCCTGACCGCGCTCGGCTCGACGCTGTCGAACAAGTACGCCGAGGGCTACCCGGGGCGTCGCTACTACGGCGGGTGCTCCGAGGTCGACAAGGCCGAGACGATCGCCATCGAGCGGGCCAAGGAGCTGTTCGGCGCCGACCACGCCAACGTCCAGGCGCACTCCGGCGCCTCCGCCAACCAGGCCGTGTACGGGGCGTTCATGAAGCCCGGCGACACCCTCCTCGCGATGGCCCTGCCGATGGGCGGCCACCTCACCCACGGCGCCAAGGTCTCCTTCTCCGGCAAGTGGTTCGACGCCGTCCCGTACGGCGTCGACAAGGAGACCGAGGACATCGACTACGACGAGGTCGAGCGCCTGGCCAAGGAGCACCGCCCCAAGGTCATCTGCGCGGGCGGCTCGGCCATCCCGCGCCTCATCGACTTCGAGCGCTTCCGCGCCATCGCCGACGAGGTCGGGGCGATCCTCTGGGTCGACGCGGCCCACTTCATCGGGCTCGTGGCCGGCAAGGCGATCCCGTCGCCGGTGCCCTACGCCGACGTCGTCACCTTCACGACGCACAAGGTGCTGCGCGGCCCGCGCTCGGGTGCGCTGGTGTGCAAGGCCGAGCACGCGGCGGCCCTGGACAAGGCGGTGTTCCCGATGATGCAGGGCGGTCCGCAGATGCACACCATCGCGGCCAAGGCGGTCAACTTCAAGGAGGCCGCGAGCCCCGAGTACGCCCAGTACGCCCAGGACGTCATCGCCAACAGCAAGCAGCTCGCGCAGAGCCTCAAGGACGTCGGCATCCGTCCCACGACCGGCGGCACCGACACGCACCTGTCGCTGCTCGACCTGCAGGGCATCGGCGTCACCGGCAGGGACGCCGAGGCTCGCGCCGACGCGGCCGGCATCGTCCTGAACAAGAACGCCATCCCCTTCGACCCGCAGAAGCCGAACATCGCCTCGGGCATCCGCGTCGGGACGCCGTCGGTGACGACCCAGGGCATGGGCCTGGAGGAGATGAAGACCATCGCCCGCCTGATCCACACGTCGGTGACCCAGGGCGACGCCGACCCGGACCACCCGGTGAGCAAGGAGGTCCGTGCCGAGGTCACCGACCTCGTGACGCGCTTCCCCGCCTACCCGCGCTGACCGTCCGCGGTCGGCGCCCGAGCGAGGGTCGGTAGGTGCACGAGTACGTCCTCGTCCTCATCGTGGCCGCGGCGGTCACGTACGTCGCCACACCCTTCGTGCGCAGCCTCGCGGTCGCGACGGGCGCCTTCACGGCCGTCCGGTCGCGCGACGTCCACACGACGCCGATCCCGCGGCTCGGGGGAGTGGGCATCTACATCGGGTTCGTCGCGGCGGCGCTCGTGGCGCGGGCGCTGCCCTACCTCGGCACGCTCTTCTCGACGAAGCAGATCATCGGCGTCGTCGTGGCCGGCGGGATCGTCTGTCTCCTCGGGGCCT
This sequence comes from Monashia sp. HAY1-2A, assembly GCF_056755315.1. Classification (NCBI taxonomy): domain Bacteria; kingdom Bacillati; phylum Actinomycetota; class Actinomycetes; order Micrococcales; family Intrasporangiaceae; genus Intrasporangium; species Monashia sp. HAY1-2A. The sequence goes on along the minus strand of NZ_JBNDHY010000144.1, from coordinate 8,202 downwards.
TCGACGACATCCGCGAGCTGGACTGGATCACCAAGCTCGCGGGGCAGATCCTCGCGGCAGGCCTCATGGCCTACACCGGGGTGCAGCTGCTGTCGCTGCCGATCTTCGGGACGACGATCCTGCCGACTCCCGTGCTCGTGCTCTTCACCGTCATCGTCGTCATGGTGTGGACCAACGCGGTCAACTTCATCGACGGCCTGGACGGCCTGGCCGCGGGTGTCGTCGGCATCGCCGCGCTCGCGTTCTTCATGTACAGCTACATCGTGTCCCGCTCGTTCGTGCCGGCCAACGTCTTCTCCACCGCGACGTTCATCTCGGCGGCGCTCGTGGGCGTGTGCGCCGGCTTCCTGCCGCACAACTTCCACCCGGCGCGCCTGTTCATGGGCGACTCCGGGGCCCTGACGCTGGGCCTGCTCCTCTCGGCGGCGACGATCGCGCTGACGGGCAACGTCGACCCCGGGCAGGTCAGCGGCAACGAGGTGACGGCGGCGTTCCTGCCGATCATCGTGCCCCTCGCGGTGCTCCTCCTGCCGCTGCTCGACATGGTCCTCGCCATCGTCCGGAGGACCCGCGCCGGCCAGCGGCCCTGGCACGCCGACGCGATGCACCTGCACCACCGCATGCTGCGCATCGGTCACGGCCACCGCCGGGCCGTGCTCATCCTCTACCTGTGGGCCGCGATCGTCGCCCTCGGGTCCGTCTCGTTCGTCATCTGGGACGGCTGGCGACCGCTCGTCGTCGTCGGCGCGGCCGCCGTCGCCGGTGTCGTGCTCACGGTCTGGCTCCCGCGGTGGAGGCCCTCCGAACGCTTGTGATAGCATTCACAAGCACCTGAGGGGAGTCTGAGAAGGACGCTCCCCGGGCCGCGGATCGTCTTGCCCCACACGGCGATCGAGCACCAAGCGCCCGTTCGCAGCCCACTCGCCCCCGCCGACCAGACGCACCAGGCAGGTCCACCGTGAGCACCACCCCGGCCCGCACCGCATCACAGTCCGATGCGTTCGCGCAGCTCCTGCGCGGGTCGCTGCCCCCGACCCTCGTCGCCGGTGTCGTCTGCGTCCTCGTCGGGCTGTTCTCCAGCCCGACGGCCGCCTGGTCGGCCGCCATCGGGGCGGCCCTCGTCGTCTTCTTCTTCACGCTGACGCTGCTCGCGATGCGCTACACGGCCCACCTCGCACCCACGATGGTCATGGTCGTCGTCATGCTGACCTACACCTTCAAGGTGCTCGTCCTCGCCGTCACCCTCTTCGCCCTCCGCGACGTCACGTGGGCCTCGGGGTACGCCATCGGGGTGTCCGTCACCGTCTGCGCCGTCGTCTGGCTCTTCTTCGAGATGCGTGCCTACCGTCACCTGCGCATCTTCGCCTTCGACCCCACGACCGACGTCGGGTCCGAGGCCGCGTCCGATGCCCCCGCAGACCGCCCCTCGACGCCGCCGCGGGAGCCGCGTGATGAGTCGTGAGCAGGGAGGTCACCATGAGCACCCCACCGACACCGCCACCCGGTCCCGAGCCCGAGGAGCCGACGCGTCCGCCCACCGCGGCGGAGCAGGAGGAGGAGGCGCGCGAGCGGGTCAACGCCGTCAACCGGCGCGAGGCCGACTCGGCCTGGCGATCCGTGGCCTACCTGCTGACGGGGCCCCTCGTCTACGGCGGCCTGGGGGCCCTCGCGGACCACTGGCTGGGCACGTCGTGGCTGGTCGGAGTGGGGATCGTCGGGGGGATGGCCCTGTCGCTCTACCTGATCTGGTTCCGATACGGTACCCATTGAGCCAGGCGGACCCCGCGTCGCCAGCCGGCGCGACGCCGCCCGGCCCGCCGAGCAGCACGCGCAGCACGAGGGCCTGGCACCCCACCACCCCAACCGCGGGACCTCACCCCGTGCCGATGACCGGTGTCGTCGGCCGAGCAGCCCAGAACGTACGAAGGAGTAACCCGTGAGCATCGTTGCCGCCGCACCGTCGGACTTCGAGGCGCCTGGCGTCGGCGAGTTCTGGCAGCCGCTGATCGGTGACGGCGCGTGGGCCATCACCCGTCCGATGCTGCTCATGGTCGTGTCCGGCCTGCTCATCGCCTGGTGGCTGCTCGCGACGACGCGCAAGAAGGCCATCGTGCCGAGCCGCGGCCAGATGGCCACGGAGGCCGTCTACGGCATGGTGCGCAACGGCATCGCCAAGGACCTCATCGGGTCCAGGGAGTTCCTCAAGTTCGTCCCGCTGCTCTTCTCCCTGTTCATCATCATCCTGGTGAACAACCTGTTCGGCGTCGTCCCGCCGTTCAGCTACCCGACGATGAGCCGCATCGGCTTCCCGATCGCCCTGTCGCTGCTCGTGTGGGTCATCTTCCACGTCGTCGGCATGCGCAAGCACGGTTTCGTCGGCTACTGGAAGTCGCTCGTCCCGGCGGGTCTGCCCAAGGGCATGATCGTCCCGATCTTCATCCTCGAGCTCATCACCGACCTGTTCACGCGGCCCGTCACGCTGGCGCTGCGACTCTTCGGCAACATGTTCGCCGGCCACATCCTCATCGTCCTGTTCATCACGGGCGGCTGGTACATGCTCACCAACGGCGGTGTGCTCGTCGTCGCCGGCGGGGTCACGTGGATCTTCGCCTTCGTCATGACCCTGTTCGAGCTCCTCGTGGAGTTCCTGCAGGCCTACGTCTTCACGCTGCTCGCCGCGCTCTACATCGGCGGCGCCCTGGCCGACGAGCACTGACGGCCGCACGGACAGCTCCACCAGCTCCACCCGCTCGACCGTTCCACCCCGACGCTTCACCCAGCCCCGTTGGTAACCGCCAGCGGGACCGACAAGAAGGAAATGGAATCAACATGACCGGCAACATCGCCATCCTCGGTTACGGCCTCTCCGCCATCGGCCCCGGTATCGGTGTCGGCCTGATCTTCGCCGCGTACATCAACGGCGTCGCCCGTCAGCCCGAGGCCCGCGGCATGCTCCAGCCGATCGCCTTCCTCGGCATGGCCATCACCGAGGCCCTTGCCATCTTCGGTATCGCGCTCGCGTTCGTCTTCAAGGCCTGACGCCCGCACGGGCCACCAGCTCGTCGACGCTCCGTACGTTTTCTCTAGGAGACCCGCATGCATGCAGTGACCATGACCGCCGAGAGCGGTGAGGGCGGCTTCTGGGCCACCGCGGCACCGATCATCCCGCACCCGCTGGAGTTCCTCTTCGGTCTCGCGGTGTTCGCGATCCTCTACTTCGTCGTGAAGCAGAAGGTCGTGCCGCGCCTGGAGCAGATCTACGCCGAGCGCACCGCGGCCATCGAGGGCGGCATGAACAAGGCCGAGGAGGCCCAGGCCCAGGCCCAGGCCGCCCTCGAGCAGTACCAGGCCCAGCTCGTCGAGGCCCGCGCCGAGGCCGCCCGCATCCGTGAGGACGCCAAGGCCCAGGGCGCGCAGATCATCGCCGAGATGCGCGAGCACGCCGCCAGCGAGGCAGCCCGGATCACCGACACGGCCCACAAGCAGATCGAGGCCGAGCGCCAGCAGGCCCTCGTCTCGCTGCGTGGGGACCTCGGCCGCATCTCGACCGAGCTCGCCGGCCGCATCGTCGGTGAGTCGCTCGAGGACGAGACCCGCCAGAAGGGCATCGTCGAGCGTTTCCTGGCCGAGCTCGAGTCGGGCGACGTCGTCCGTGAGAAGGTCGGGGACCGCTGATGCAGGGATCCTCACGCGCAGCAGCGGCCGCGAGCCGCGACGCGTTCACCGGCGCGCTCGTGGCCGGTGCCGACCGCCCGCGGTTGGCCGAGGAGCTCTTCGCGGTCGTCGCCCTCCTCGACGGCAACGTGACCCTGCGTCGCGCCGTCGCGGACCCCTCGCGGGAGGGGGCCGAGAAGTCCTCGCTCGTCGAGCGGCTGCTCGCGGGCAAGGTGAGCGCCGAGGCGCTCGTCGTCCTCAAGGGCGTGGCCGCCCAGCGGTGGAGCTCCGAGCGCGACCTGTCCGACACCCTCGAGCGCTACGCCGTCGAGACGGTCATCGCCGAGGCCGAGACGGCCGACCGCGCCGACCGCGTCGAGGACGAGCTCTTCCGGTTCGAGCGGATCGTCGCCGCCGACCCCGCACTGCGCACCGCGCTCACCGACGCGTCGGCCCCGGCCGAGCGCCGGTCCGCGCTCGTCGCGACGCTCCTCGAGAGCAGGGTTGCCCCGGAGACGCTCGTCCTGGCCCGCCAGGCCGTCGTGTCGCCGCGCGGACGCCGCTTCGACCGCACCGTCGAGAGGTACCTCGAGACCGCGGCCGCCCGTCGGGAGCAGCAGACCGCGACGGTGACGTCCGCGGTCCCGCTCGGCGACGGCGACCGCGAGCGCCTCGCCGCCGGCCTCTCCGCCATCTACGGCGGCAAGGTCCACGTCAGCACCGTCGTCGACCCCCGGGTCCTCGGCGGCGTCAAGGTCGAGATCGGTGACGAGGTCATCGACGGGACCGTCATCCGCAAGCTCGACGGCGCACGTCGCGCCATGGGCGCCTGAGGCCCACCACCAGCTGTGAACACCCACCGGCCCGCAACCCCGGGTCGAAACCGAGGAGAAGATCTGACATGACGGAGCTTTCGATCCGTCCGGAGGAGATCCGGGACGCACTGGACTCCTTCGTCCAGTCCTACGAGCCGGGCGCGGCCTCCCGCGAAGAGGTCGGTCGCGTCACCGACGCCGGTGACGGCATCGCCCACGTCGAGGGTCTGCCCTCGGCCATGACGAACGAGCTGCTCCAGTTCGAGGACGGCACGCTGGGCCTCGCGCTCAACCTCGACGTCCACGAGATCGGTGTCGTCGTCCTCGGTGACTTCGCCGGCATCGAGGAGGGCCAGACCGTCAAGCGCACGGGCGAGGTCCTCTCGGTCCCCGTCGGCGACGACTTCCTCGGCCGCGTCGTCGACCCGCTCGGCAACCCGATCGACGGCCTGGGCGAGATCAAGTCCGAGCAGCGTCGCGCGCTCGAGCTGCAGGCCCCGACGGTCGTCCAGCGCAAGTCGGTCCACGAGCCGCTCCAGACCGGCATCAAGTCGATCGACGCCATGACGCCGATCGGTCGCGGCCAGCGCCAGCTCATCATCGGTGACCGCCAGACCGGCAAGACCACCGTCGCCATCGACACGATCATCAACCAGAAGCGCAACTGGGAGTCCGGCGACCCGGACCAGCAGGTCCGCTGCATCTACGTGGGCATCGGCCAGAAGGGCTCGACCATCGCGTCGGTCCGCGGCACCCTCGAGGAGGCCGGCGCGCTCGAGTACACGACGATCGTCGCGTCGCCGGCGTCCGACTCTGCCGGCTTCAAGTACCTCGCGCCCTACACCGGCTCGGCCATCGGCCAGCACTGGATGTACCAGGGCAAGCACGTGCTCATCGTCTTCGACGACCTGTCCAAGCAGGCCGAGGCCTACCGCGCCGTGTCGCTGCTGCTGCGCCGCCCGCCGGGCCGCGAGGCCTACCCGGGCGACGTCTTCTACCTCCACTCGCGGCTGCTCGAGCGCTGCGCGAAGCTCTCGGACGACCTCGGCCACGGGTCGATGACCGGTCTGCCGATCATCGAGACGAAGGCCGGTGACGTGTCGGCGTACATCCCGACCAACGTCATCTCGATCACCGACGGCCAGATCTACCTGCAGGCGGACCTGTTCAACGCCAACGTTCGTCCCGCCATCGACGTGGGCGTCTCGGTGTCGCGTGTCGGTGGTGCGGCGCAGATCAAGGCGATGAAGTCGGTCGCCGGTCGCCTCAAGCTCGACCTCGCGCAGTTCCGTGCCATGGAGGCCTTCGCGATGTTCGCCTCCGACCTCGACCCCGCCTCGCGAGCGCAGCTCGCCCGTGGTGCGCGCCTCGTCGAGCTGCTCAAGCAGCCGCAGAGCAACCCGTACCCGGTCGAGGAGCAGGTCGTCTCGGTGTGGGCCGGTACGACCGGCAAGCTCGACGACGTCGCGGTCGAGGACGTCCGCGCCTTCGAGACCGAGCTGCTCGAGACGCTGCGGCGCGACGGCAAGATCCTCCAGACGATCCGTGAGACGGCCAAGCTCGACGAGGACACCGAGGCGGCGCTGAGCACGGTCGTCGACGAGGTCAAGTTCACCTTCCGCGGCACCGGTCGTGAGGGCCTCGAGCCCGGCACCGAGGACGTCGAGGAGCTCGACGACGACGCGATCGCCCAGGCCAAGATCGTCAAGAACAGGTGACCCCCTCCGGGACGCCGTCCCGTCGAGCCGCGCCCGGCGCGGGCCTCGCGGACGGCGTCCCGGAACCGGGCCGGTCCACGTGACGGCGCCCGACCCCGAGCCCTTCGACACCCCCAGAGACCAAGAGAGGCGGAGCACATGGGAGCGCAGATGCGGATCTACCGCCAGCGCATCAAGTCCGTCCAGTCCATCAAGAAGATCACCAACGCGATGGAGCTGATCGCGGCCGCCCGCGTCGTCAAGGCCCGCCAGAAGGCGACCGAGGCGATGCCGTACACGATCGCGCTGACACGCGCCGTGAGTGCGGTCGCGACCAACACGAACGAGGACCACCCGCTGACGACGCAGGCCACCGAGGCCCGGCGTGCCGGCGTGGTCATCGTCACCGCCGACCGCGGGCTCGCGGGCGCCTACTCGGTCGCCGCCATCAAGCGCAGCGCCGAGCTCATCGCCCACCTGCAGGGCGAGGGCATGGAGGTCGTGCCCTACCTCGTCGGGCGCAAGGCCGTCAGCTACTTCAAGTTCCGTCGGCGCGAGTACGCCGCCGAGTGGACCGGCTTCTCCGACGCCCCGACGTTCGAGAACGCCAAGGAGATCGCCGACCGCATCACCGCGGACTTCCTCAAGGACCACGCCGAGGGCGGCCACGACGAGATCCACGTCGTCTTCACCCGCTTCCGCTCGATGGTCCGCCAGGAGCCGCACGTGCTGCGGCTGCTGCCGCTCGAGGTCGTCGGTGCCGACGAGGCGGGCGACGACGACAGCGGTATCGACTTCTCGGTCAACCGGTACGAGGAGGGGCAGATCCCGCCCGAGTACTCCTTCGAGCCGAGTGCTGCCGAGGTGCTCGACCTGCTGCTGCCCAAGTACGTGCGCAACCGCATCTTCACCGCGCTCCTGTCCTCGGCCGCGTCCGAGCTGGCGGCCCGCCAGCGCGCGATGAAGTCGGCGACCGACAACGCGTCCGAGCTCATCAAGAAGTACGAGCGGCTCGCGAACCAGGCCCGCCAGGCCGGCATCACCCAAGAGATCAGCGAAATCGTGGGCGGTGCGAACGCCCTCGCCGACGCACAGAAGTAACGCCCACAGGTAAGGAAACAGACCAATGACGGCAACTGTCAGCGACACCGCCGCGACGGCTCCGGCCGCGGGTGGCGTCGGTCGCATCTCTCGTATCATCGGCCCGGTCGTCGACGTCGAGTTCCCGGCCGACGCGATGCCGGAGCAGTACAACCTCCTCACGACCGAGGTGACCCTCGCCGGCGAGACCAAGGCCATCAACCTCGAGGTCGCCCAGCACATCGGCGACAACATGGTCCGTGCCATCTCGCTCCAGCCGACCGACGGTCTGGTCCGCGGCTCGGCGGTCCAGGACACCGGTGGCCCGATCACGGTCCCCGTGGGCGACGTGACCCTCGGCAAGGTGTTCAACACGACCGGCGTGTGCATGAACCTCGCGGAGGGCGAGACCCTCGATGTCAAGGAGCGCTGGGGCATCCACCGCAAGGCCCCGGCCTTCGACCAGCTGGAGTCCAAGACCCAGATGTTCGAGACGGGCATCAAGGTCATCGACCTGCTGACCCCGTACGTGCTGGGCGGCAAGATCGGACTCTTCGGCGGTGCCGGTGTCGGCAAGACGGTGCTCATCCAGGAGATGATCGCCCGCGTCGCCCGCGACCACGGCGGTGTGTCGGTGTTCGCCGGTGTCGGTGAGCGCACCCGTGAGGGCAACGACCTCATGGTCGAGATGGAGGAGGCCGGCGTCCTCGGACAGACCGCCCTCGTCTTCGGCCAGATGGACGAGCCGCCGGGCACGCGTCTTCGCGTCGCGCTGTCGGCCCTGACGATGGCGGAGTACTTCCGCGACGTCCAGAAGCAGGACGTGCTCCTGTTCATCGACAACATCTTCCGGTTCACGCAGGCCGGTTCCGAGGTCTCGACCCTCCTCGGCCGCATGCCGTCCGCCGTGGGCTACCAGCCGAACCTCGCCGACGAGATGGGCACGCTCCAGGAGC
>NZ_JBNDHY010000143.1:0-10963 GCF_056755315.1 Monashia sp. HAY1-2A | reverse complement strand
ACGGTGCCCTGGGCGACGCGTCTGCCGTTGGCGATGATGACGACGTCGTCGACGGTCTGCTCGACCTCGGAGAGCATGTGGCTGGAGATGAGCAGCGTGCGGCCCTCGGCGGCGAGGTGGCGCAGGAAGCTGCGCAGCCAGCGGATGCCCTCGGGGTCGAGGCCGTTGGCCGGCTCGTCGAGGATGACGACCTGCGGGTCGCCGAGGAGCGCCGCCGCCAGGCCGAGCCGCTGGCGCATGCCCATCGAGTAGCCGCCGGCGCGTTTGCGGGCGGCGGCGGGGATGCCGACGAGCTCGAGCAGCTCGTCGACCCGGCGGCTCGGCACGCCGGCCACCGACGCCTGGACGCGCAGGTGGTCGCGCCCGCTGCGGCCGGGGTGGAAGTTCGTCGCCTCGAGGGCCGAGCCGACGACGGTGAGCGGGTTGGGGATGTCGACGTAGCGGTGGCCGTCGATCGTCGCGGTGCCGGCGCTCGGGCGGATGAGCCCGAGGAGCATCCGCAGGGTCGTGGTCTTGCCGCTGCCGTTGGGCCCGAGGAACCCGGTGATCCGGCCCGGCTCGACGTCGAGGTCGAGGTGGTCGACGGCCGTCAGCGACCCGAACCGCTTCGTCAGGCCGCGCACCTCGATGAGCCCCGGGAACCCCGACCGTGCACCCACCAGACGCTCCCTTCGTCTCCCGGCGCGACCCGGCCTCCGGCCCGAGCGCCGGTCCGGGGGTCGGTGGTCCGCGTCCGCGCCGCCGATCGCCGCGTGTGGCGCCCACTCAACCACACCGGGGTCCACGGCCCGTGCCGCTCCCTATAGTGGGCGCACCATGACGTGCGATCCCGATCCGGTCCAGCGTCCCGTCGCCGCGGGAGGCCCGCCCGCATGACCGAGTGGCTCCTCGTCCTCGGTGCGGTGCTGCTCACGGCCGGTACCGCCGTCTTCGTCGCGGCCGAGTTCTCGCTCGTCGCCCTCGACCGGCCGACGGTGCAACGGGCCATCGACGAGGGCGACTCCCGGGCCCGCGTCGTGCTGCAGTCGCTCAAGCAGCTCTCGACGCAGCTGTCGGCGGCCCAGGTCGGCATCACCATCACGACGCTCGTCGTCGGCTACCTGGCCGAGCCGTCGATCGGCCAGCTCGTGTCGGGGCCGCTGACCGCTCTCGGGCTCGGGACGGGTGCCGTGCAGGCCCTGGCGAGCGCCATCGCCCTCGTGCTCGCCACGGTCTTCTCGATGGTCTTCGGCGAGCTGCTGCCGCAGTTCCTCGGCATCTCGGTGCCGCTCGCGACCGCGAAGGTCGTCGCGCTGCCCGTGCGCGTCTTCGCCCTCGTCGCCCGGCCGCTCATCGTCGTGCTCAACGGCTCGGCCAACGGGTTCCTTCGCTCGGTGGGCATCGAGCCGCAGGAGGAGCTGTCGGGTGCCCGGACCCCGCAGGAGCTCGCCAGCCTCGTGCAGCGCTCGGCCGAGGCGGGCACCCTCGACCAGGTCACGGCCCGCATGCTGACCCGCTCGCTCGGGTTCGGCGAGCGCACCGCCGACGACGTCATGACGCCGCGGGTGCGCTGCACCGGCATCCACCGTGACGAGTCGGCCGACGACGTGCTTCGCCTGTCCCGGCGCACCGGCTTCTCCCGCTTCCCGGTGCTCGGCGACGACTGGGACGACGTCGACGGGGTCGTGCACGTCAAGAAGGCCATGGCCGTGCCGCACGAGCGGCGCAAGGACGTGCCGGTGTCGGCCCTGATGTCCGAGCGGCTCGTCGTGCCGGAGACGATCCGGCTCGACCCGCTCCTGCGCCAGCTGCGCGAGGGCGGGTTCCAGATGGCCGTGGTCGTCGACGAGTACGGCGGCACCTCCGGGGTCGTCACCCTCGAGGACGTCGTCGAGGAGATCGTCGGCGAGGTCTCCGACGAGCACGACCGCAGCCGCCAGAGCGGGCGCGAGCTGCTCGACGGCTCGTGGACCGTGCCCGGGCTCTGGCGCCCGGACGAGGTGCGCGACGCCTTCGACGCCGACGTCCCGGACGGGTCCGCGTACGAGACGATGGGCGGTTTCGTCATGGCCGCCCTCGGACGCGTGCCCGCCGTCGGCGACAGCGTGCACGTACCGGGCTGGCGGATCAACGTCGTGGGCATGGAGGGACGCCGCGTCGACCGGCTCCGGTTTGTCCCGGACCCCGAGTCGCTGCCGGACGCCGCAGACGGGGGCGGCCCGCACGACGGCGCGCGCGACGCGGCCGCTCCTGTCGTGGGGCAGGACGGCTCGTGAGCGGCGCGTGGGTGTACGTCGTCTCGGTGCTCCTCCTGTTCGGGAACGCCTTCTTCGTCGGTGCCGAGTTCGCGGCGATGGCGGTGCGCCGCTCGACCCTCGAGCCGCTCGCGGAGGCCGGCAGCAAGCGGGCCGCGTCGTGCCTGCAGGCCCTCGAGCGGCTCGGCTCGATGCTCGTCACGGCCCAGCTCGGCATCACGGTGTGCTCGGTCGGGCTGGGCGCCCTCGCCGAGGCGGCGCTGCACGACCTGCTCGAACCGGTGTTCCACGGCGTCGGCCTGTCCGACGCGTGGGCGAGCGGCGCCGCCCTGGCGCTCGCGCTGCTCGCCGTCTCCTACCTGCACGTCGTCGTCGGCGAGATGATCCCGAAGAACCTCGCCATCGCCGGCCCCGACCGGGCGGCGCTCGTCCTGGTGCCGCCCCTGTTCCTCGTCGCCCGGACGCTGCGGCACATCGTCGCGGCGATGGAGGCCACGGCCAAGGGCCTCGTACGGCTGCTCCACGTCGAGCCCAAGGACGAGCTGACGTCGGCCTTCACCGTCGAGGAGGTCGCGCACATCGTCGGCGAGTCCCGTCGCGAAGGGCTCATCGAGGAGGAGCGGCACGGCCTGGTCACGAAGACGCTCGAGTTCTCCGACAAGCTGGCCCGCGACGTCGCAGTGCCGGCCGGCGGGCTGACGACCGTCGAGCTCGGGGCGACCCCCGCCGACATCGAGCGCCTCGTGGCGCGGCACGGCTTCAGCCGCTACCCGGTGCGGGACGCAGCCGGCGAGATCGCCGGGTACATCCACCTCAAGGACATCCTGTACGCCGACGACGAGCGCCACGAGCAGCCGGTGCCTCCCAAGCGCGTCCGGCGCCTGGCGACCGTCCGCGAGGGCGACGAGGTCGAGGACGTCCTCGCCACGATGCAGCTCACCGGCGCCCACCTGGCCCGCGTCATCGACGACGAGGCCCGCGTCACCGGCGTCGTCTTCCTCGAGGACGTCCTCGAGGAGCTCGTCGGCGAGGTCACCGACACGACCCAGCGCTGAGCCTCCGCGGGGGCTCAGCCGTCACTGTCCTCCCGGGCGGCGCGCCAGTCCAGGTAGGCCTGACCGCGGGGCGCGAGCTCGTAGCCGACGTCGTGGCTGATCGTCAGGCCGAGGGCCTTGAGCTTGCGGATGTCGACCTTCATCGGGAGCAGGTCCCGGTGGAGCAGCGCGGCCAGCTCGCGGGCCACGGTGCGGGGGTTGTCGCGGATCCACTCGAGGATCTCGAGGGTCCAGGGACCGGTGTCACGAGCGTCGAGGCGGTCGAGGCGCCGGCCGATGTCCTCGAGCTCCTCGGCCTCGGGAAGCTTCTCGCGCAGGGCGATCCGGGGGTCCTCACCCGCCCAGGAGAGGCGCACGCGGTAGACCTTGTCCCCACCCCTGCCGCCGCGGGGGGACGGCGTCCGCTGCTTCGGCTCGAGGGCCCGGAGCAGGGTCGCGCGGTCCTTGACCCCGGCCCGGCGGGCGTCGCGCTCGGTGAGACGTGCGACGTCACGCACGAGCGTCACGGCATCGAAACGCACGAGTCCGGCGGGGGTCAGCTGCGTGCCACCGACCTTGACGCGCGGGGCGTCCCACCGGCGGAAGGCCTGGGTGACCGTGCCGGCGCGGATGCCCTCGGCGACGGGTCGGGAGATGAGCACGGGCCCACCCTCGCAGAACCCGGGCCCGCGGGGGCGCCGAGCCGCGCGGACAGTTCGCAGGTGTCCGCAAGCCAGGCCCGGACCGGGGTAGCGTCACAGCGTGGCTGCGCACGGCACGGCGTTCGTCCTCGGCGGGGGCGGGCTGCTCGGTGCCGTCGAGGTGGGGATGCTCCGGGCCCTGCTCGAACGCGGCATCGTCCCCGACCTCGTCGTCGGCACGTCGGTCGGCGCGATCAACGGCGCCCTCGTCGCGGCCGACCCGACGCCCCGTGTGGCCGACCGTCTCCACGCCTTGTGGCAGAGCGCCGCTGAGGGCCGGGAGGTCTACGGCGACCGGGCCGTGCGGCAGCTCCGGCGAGCCATCCGGACGGGGACCCACCTGCACTCGGCGCGTCCGTTGCGGGACCGCATCGCCGAGGAGCTCGGCGACCGCACGTTCGAGGACCTCGCCGTCCGCTTCCAGTGCTGTGCCGCGTCGGTCGAGCGGGCCTCGGAGCACTGGTTCACGGGTGGGCGGGTCGTCGACGCCGTCGTCGCGTCCGCAGCGGTGCCGGGCCTGCTGCCGCCCGCCCTCGTCGACGGCCAGCACTACCTCGACGGGGGCATCGTCAACTCGATCCCCCTGGGGCGGGCCGTGGGGCTCGGGGCGCGGCGGGTCTTCGTCCTGCAGGTCGGCCGCGTCGACCGCCCGCTCGAGGTGCCCACGCGGCCCTGGCACGTCGCGCGGGTCTCGTTCGAGATCGCCCGTCGGCACCGTTTCGTGCGCGAGCTCGCCGAGGTGCCCGACGACGTCGAGGTGCACGTCCTGCCGACGGGCGCCGGCGCCGACGAGGTGGACACCGTGCGCACGTACCGCGACTTCTCGCTCGTGCGCGGACGCATCGAGGCCGCGCACCGCTCGGCGGGCGCCTACCTCGACGCGCTGGGCGCGTTCCCGACCCCGGGCCGGCCCGGCGACGCCGAGGACCGGCGAGGGCGGTGATCCGGCCCTGGCTCCACGGGGCGCTCGGGGCCGTGCGTCGTCTGGTCTTCGCCGTGGTGCTCCTGGCGCTGGCCGGTGCCGCAGTCGTGGCCCTGCCGCTGACGCTCGTGCTCGCCGGGGCGCTGTCGCCCCTGGTCCCCGGCCGACGGCGGCCGCTGCGGCTCCTCTGGATCGCGCTGGTCCATGTGCTCCTCGAGGCGGTCCTGATCCTCGTCATGCTCGACCTCTGGGTCGCCTCGGGACTCGGCTGGGCGATCCGGCGTCCCGTGTTCGAACGGGCCCACTACGCGCTCGTGCGCACCTATCTCGTCGTCATGTTCCGCGAGGCCCGCCGGGTGCTGCGGCTGCGTGTGGTGCGCGAGGGCGAGGCACCGGACCAGACGGCGCCCGGGCCGGTGCTCGTGCTGTGCCGGCACGCGGGTCCCGCCGACTCGTTCACCGTCGTCTACGCGCTCCAGCGCTGGTACGGGCGCGAGCCCCGGGTCGTCCTCAAGGACACCATGGCGCTGGACCCGGCCATCGGTCTGGTCCTGCACCGGCTCCCGGCCCGGTTCATCTCACCGAACCCGCGGTCCTTGCGTGACAGCGAGGTGGTGGAACGCGAGATCGCCGACCTCGCCACCGGGCTCGACGACGACGACGCCTTCGTCATCTTCCCGGAAGGGGGCAACTTCAGCCCCGCGCGCCGGGCGCGGTCCATCGAGACGCTGCGCCGAAAGGGTCACGCGGACATGGCGGCCCGCGCCGAGCACATGACCAACGTCCTTCCGCCGCGACCGGGCGGTGTCATCGCCGCGCTCGACGCGGCACCCACGGCGGACGTCGTCTTCGTGGCGCACACGGGGCTCGACCACCTCGTCACCGTCCGGGACGTCTGGCGCGAGCTGCCGATGGACAAGCAGATCATCATGCGGTGGTGGCGGGTGCCTGCCGAGGCTGTGCCGGCCGGGCGCGAGGAGCGCATCGACTGGCTCTTCACGTGGTGGGAACGGATAGACGCCTGGGTCGAGGAGAACCGCCCCGTCGACCTCTCGCTCGACCGTCGTGCCGACATCGCGCCGCGGCCCTGAGCGAGGGCCGACGCGATTCACGGATGGTCCGGCCGGGCTGCTACTCTCACCGGGCGCACGAAAGTGCACGCCCCCGTAGCTCAGGGGATAGAGCACCGCCCTCCGGAGGCGGGAGCGCAGGTTCGAATCCTGCCGGGGGCACCAGCCGGGACGAGGCCCCGAGACAGCGCGCAACGCCGTCTCGGGGCCTCGTGCCGTCCGGCCTCCGTCAGCGTCGGGCGGCCGAGGACGCGTCGCCACCGGCTCGTAGACTCGGCGCCATGACGCCGGAGCAGCTGCGCGCCCTCCTGTGCGGCGTGGCGACGCGGGCCGCGCGCACCGGCGAGCTCCCCGACGAGGCCGAGGCCGGACCACCAGTCGGGCCGCTGTTCCGGCCCACGGACCCGCGCGCCGCCGGCGTCGTCGCCGACTGGGTCACCCCCGTCGCCCAGCGGTGGGGTCCGCGCCTGGACCTCGCGCCCCGTGACCTCGCACGCGTCCTGGCCTGGGGCCTGACGGAGCAGCGCCCGGTGTCGGCCGTCGAGGTGGCGCCCACGGGCCTCATCGCCATCACGCTCGAGGACGCCGATCGCGCGGCGATCATCGAGGTCGTCCGGCGCGAGGCCGACACCTACGCCTGCCCGCACGGGACGGCGCACGTCGACCGGACCGAGCGGCCGGGGGAGCGCGGGCCGCGGGACCCGCTCCGCGGGGTCCAGCTGTCCCATGCCCGGCTGTGCCGGCTCGTCCGCAACGCCGAGGCCGCCGGCGTGCAGGTCCGCCCGTCGACGCGCCTCGAGACCCTGACCCACGTCACGGAGCGGCACCTGCTCGTCGCCCTCGCCGACCTGCCCCAGCGGCTCGAGCACCACCGCGGCGACCCGGCCGCCCAGGTCCGCGCACTCGTCGAGCTGGGGCGACTCGCCGACGAGTGGGACCACCCGACGCGGCCCCTCGCCGTGGGCGCACCCGTGGAGCCGGTCCACGGGGCCAGACTCGCGCTCGCCGACGCCGCTCGCGTCGTCTTGCGCAATGGACTCGGCCGCCTCGCAGCGGCGGCCCCCGAGAGGATGTAGGAATGCGCGCACACGAAGCCGGAGCGCTCCACGCCGAGGGCTACCGAGGGCCGGCGTGGCTCCAGACCCCCGTCGACATCAACGCGCTGGTGCCGTCGCTGTGGGCCTCGTCGGTCGGCAGGGGAGGTGACGGCGCGCTCACGGTCGGCGGCGTCTCGGTCGTCGACCTCGCCCGCGACTTCGGCACTCCCGCCTACGTCATCGACGAGGACGACTTCCGTTCGCGCGCAAGGGAGTTCAAGCAGACGTACGCGGAGGTCTTCGACGACCTGTGCGGTGGTGCCGACGTCTACTACGCCGGCAAGGCGTTCCTCTGCACCGAGGTCGCGCGATGGATCCACGACGAGGGTCTGCACCTCGACGTCTGCACCGGTGGCGAGCTCGCCGTCGCGATGCGGGCCGGAGTGCCGGGGGAGCGGATCGGCCTGCACGGCAACAACAAGAGCCTCGCCGAGATCCGCCAGGCCCTCGAGTACGGCGTCGGGCGCATCGTCGTCGACTCCTTCGACGAGATCGAGCGGGTGGCCGGGGTGGCCGCCGAGCTCGGCGTGGTGGCCCCGGTCCTCGTCCGGGTCACGGTCGGTGTCGAGGCCCACACGCACGAGTTCATCGCGACGGCCCACGAGGACCAGAAGTTCGGCCTGTCCCTCTCGGGTGGCCAGGCCTTCGAGGCGGTCCGCCGCATCCTCGGGCGCCCCGACCGCCTCCGGCTGCTCGGCCTGCACAGCCACATCGGCTCCCAGATCTTCGACACGTCGGGCTTCGAGGTGTCGGCCCGACGCATCCTCGGGCTGCACACGCAGGTCGCCCGCGAGCTCGGCGTCGAGCTGCCCGAGCTGGACCTCGGTGGCGGCTTCGGCATCGCCTACACGACCGAGCACGACCCGCTGCCGCCCAAGCACCTCGCGGCGGGCATGGCCGAGATCGTCGAGCGCGAGTGCCGTGCCGACGGCGTCGCCGTTCCGCGCATCTCGATCGAGCCCGGGCGTGCCATCGCCGGCCCGAGCACCTTCACGCTGTACGAGGTGGGGACCGTCAAGCCCGTCGACCTCGACGGCGGCGCCCAGCGCGTCTACGTCTCGGTCGACGGCGGGATGAGTGACAACGTGCGCACCGCCCTCTACGACGCCAACTACTCGTGCACGCTCGCCGGCCGGGCGTCCACCGCCGCGCCGGTCCTCGCCCGGGTGGTCGGCAAGCACTGCGAGAGCGGCGACATCGTCGTCAAGGACGAGTTCCTGCCGGCCGACGTCGCGGCCGGCGACCTCGTCGCCGTGCCCTGCACGGGCGCCTACTGCCGCTCGCTGTCGAGCCAGTACAACCACACGCCGCGGCCGCCCGTCGTCGCCGTCCGCGACGGCCTCGCCCGCCTGATCGTCCGGCGCGAGACCGTCGACGACCTGCTCGCGCTCGATGTCTGATGGAGCCGCAGATCCTGTGTCGAGCATGTCCGGATCGCGAAACAATGGCCGGCCCGGGGCCGGACGGACGGCAGGATTCGCACCGTGGAGCGCGCTGTGAGTGACCGGAAGCCGTTGCGCGTCGCCCTCCTCGGGGCCGGCGTCGTCGGTGGCGCCGTCGCGCGCCTGCTCGTCGAGCACGCCGACGACATGGCCGCGCGGGTCGGCGCGCCGCTCGAGATCGCCGGCATCGCCGTGCGCCGGGGCGGCCGCGACCGGTCCGACCTCGGCGTGGACCCGGGCCTGTTCACGACCGACGCGGAGGGCCTCGTCACGCGGGCGGACGTCGTCGTCGAGGTCATCGGCGGCATCGAGCCGGCACGCTCGCTCATCCTGCGCGCCATGGAGCACGGCGCCTCCGTCGTCACGGCCAACAAGGCGCTCCTTGCCGAGGATGGGCCGACGCTCTACGCCGCGGCCGCCCGGCACGGCGTCGACCTGTACTACGAGGCCGCCGTCGCCGGTGCCATCCCGCTGCTGCGCCCGCTGCGCGAGTCGCTCGCGGGTGACGAGGTGACCAAGGTGCTCGGCATCGTCAACGGCACGACCAACTACGTGCTCGACAAGATGGACACGACCGGTGCCGGGTTCGCGGACGCCGTCGAGCAGGCGCAGTCCCTCGGCTACGCCGAGGCCGACCCCACCGCCGACGTCGAGGGTTTCGACGCCGCGGCCAAGGCCGCCATCCTCGCCTCGCTCGCCTTCCACACCCGCGTGGCCGGCACGGACGTGCACCGAGAGGGCATCACCGAGGTCACCGCCGCCGACGTCGCGGCGGCCCGCGAGATGGACGCCGTCGTCAAGCTGCTCGCGATCTGCGAGCGCGGGGACGCCGGCGTCAGCGTCCGGGTCCACCCGGCGATGATCCCGCGCACCCATCCGCTCGCCGGCGTCCGCGAGGCCTTCAACGCCGTGTTCGTCGAGGCCGACGCCGCGGGGCAGCTCATGTTCTACGGCAAGGGCGCCGGCGGCGACCCCACCGCCTCGGCCGTCCTCGGCGACATCGTCGCCGTGGCCCGGCACCGTGTCGGCGGGGGCCTCGGGCCGGGCGAGTCGAGCTACGCCGAGCTGCCGGTCCTGCCCATGGGCCAGGCCCAGACCCGGTACCACATCAGTCTCGAGGTGGCCGACCGCTCCGGCGTCCTCGCCCAGGTCGCCGCGGCGTTCGCCGACCACGACGTGTCCATCGAGACCGTCCGGCAGCAGCTCGTCCGCGACGAGGACGGCCAGGGCGCCCGGGCCACCCTCATCATCGTCACCCACACCGCGAGCGACGCGGCGCTGTCGGCCACGGTCGAGGCGCTGCGCACGCTCGAGGTCGTCCGTGGCGTCAACTCCGTCATGCGCGTGGAAGGTTCCTGATGGCTCACCAGTGGCGGGGTGTCATCCCCGAGTACGCCGACCGGCTGCCGATGCTCGAGGGCGCACCGGTCGTGACGCTTCGCGAGGGCGGCACGCCGCTCATCCCGGCGGAGAAGCTGTCGGAGCGGGTCGGGGCCGAGGTGCACCTCAAGTACGAGGGGCTCAACCCCACCGGCTCGTTCAAGGACCGCGGCATGACCGCGGCGATCAGCCTCGCCGCCAAGAAGGGTGCGAAGGCCGTCATCTGCGCCAGCACCGGCAACACGAGCGCGTCCGCCGCGGCGTACGCGACCAAGGCCGGCATGGCGTGCGGCGTTCTCGTGCCCGAGGGCAAGATCGCCATGGGCAAGCTGAGCCAGGCCATCGCCCACGGCGCGACCCTGCTGCAGGTCGACGGCAACTTCGACGACTGCCTCAACCTCGCGCGCAAGCTCGCCGAGGCCTACCCGGTCGAGCTCGTCAACTCCGTCAACCCGGCCCGCATCGAGGGCCAGAAGACGGCCTCGTTCGAGGTCGTCGACGCCCTCGGTGACGCGCCCGACATCCACTGCCTGCCGGTCGGCAACGCCGGCAACATCACGGCGTACTGGAAGGGCTACCGCGAGTACCTCGCCACGCCCGTCACCGACGCCCCCGCCGGGCCGGCGACCCACCTGCCCGTCATGTGGGGCTTCCAGGCGGCCGGGGCCGCGCCGATCGTCCTCGGCCACCCGGTCGACGAGCCCGAGACCATCGCGACGGCGATCCGCATCGGCAACCCGGCCTCGTGGGAGCAGGCCCTCACGGCCCGTGACGAGTCCGGCGGTCGCATCGACGCCGTCACCGACGAGCAGATTCTCCTCGCGCACCGGTTCCTGTCGGCGCAGGAGGGCGTCTTCGTCGAGCCCGGTTCCGCCGCGTCAGTCGCCGGCCTGCTGGCCTGCCACGAGGCCGGCCTCGTCCCCCCTGGGGCGCGCATCGTCTGCACCGTCACCGGTCACGGCCTCAAGGACCCGCAGTGGGCGCTGCGCACCGCCGACGGTGGCGACGTGACCCCGGTCCGGGTCCCGGTCGACGCGGTGAGCGCGGCGCGGGCGCTCAGCCTCGAGGACTGACGCGTGAGGC